>CAYXQV010000001.1:0-13847 GCA_964467505.1 uncultured Hyphomonadaceae bacterium
CGAGGGTGAAGGTGTTTGGCACGTTCGTACCCGCATCGGTTCCGACCGCATGGGCCGTACCTGCCATCAGGGCGGTGACGCTCGCCGCGAAGGCCAGCTTTGACATGTGTTCGAGCAGTTTCATTTGGGCTCGCCTCTCTCCATTGGACGAGGCGCACTGTGCTCCCGATTTATTAACACGCGACTAAAGCAAATTTCTGAATGCAGGTCTTCATTTCCGACTCGGGACTTTTCATTGAACTGTCGCCTGAATCGCAAAATCTACTCAAATAAAAACGGCCGGATGCGAGATCCGGCCGTTATCCTGTCTGGCTTTGTGCGCATGCGCGGTGGAACTATTCGAGCACGGCACGAAAGCTGACCTCTCCGCTCGCGCCGGCGGCAATCGGCTCCTCGAAGACCCAGCGGATATGGGTGATATCGCTGGACAGTGCTTCGCGCGGCTCGCCATCGACGCTGACCGTCAGGTCGCCGCGGCTTGAAAAACTGTCGCCGCCATCTGCGGAATAGGCGACCGCGACGCCCTCATAAGTCGCAGAGTTTTCAAGATAGCTGACTTCTGCCGGAACCGGCATGGTCAGCTTGACATTTTCTGCCGGCTCAGCTGCACCATTGTCATATTCAAGTGAATAGACAACCGTATCGCCCGGCGCGATCTTTTCAGCCGGCACAAGCGTGGTCACGGTCTCGCCGGACTCGTCGACCGTCTCGACGAGCTTGAGCACATTCTGCTGCGCGGTCAGGCCGGTGGCACTGGCCGGCGCGACAAAGGCCGTTGTGAGAGAAAGGGCAAATAGGGCTGCGCGAATCATGAGGACACCTCTGTGACAATGAACAGGTTGAAAATCCGCGCATCGCGTTAACAATTTCTGAAAGCCACTGAGGTTCTCAAATATCTGGGAATTGAATATTTGCGCGTGTGAATAGATAGCGAGAGAACAGGCGCGCCGAGCGCACCTCCCCACGGCGCCTCCACGAACCGGGGCGCAATGTCAGGCGATTGTGATCCGGCTCATGAACAGGTTCTGGCTGGCAATTGTGCCAACACCATTCCCGCCGCCCAGCAGGGTGAGGGCGACGCTGGCCGGCGAATATGTCTGCGCAAGACTGCCAAGGGAGCGCATGGCGTGAAAGCGCTGAATGACCGAACTCACACTGGCCGGATCGGCCAGTTCAGACAACCGGCGAACACCCAGAGAAGATGAAAGCTTGTCCTGCAGTATCTCGGACTGCTTTTCGACAGGGAGCCTGCTGATATCGGACGGCAGGTTGAGTGCCGTTTCGAGCACCGACCTCATCGGCACATTGCCAAGCAGGCGAAAGGCGATCGTGTCGTCATCTGAACCGGATGTCGCCACATCCCTGATCCGGGCCTCGTAGTTCAGCGCCAGACGCATGTCATTATCGACCTCGCCAACAGCCTGGCGGAAGGATGCTTCTTCGAAATCCTCGACCAGGCCTTCGATGACTGCTTCCGATATTCTGATCTGTCCGTCGACCGGCGTGAACGTCCTGCTGAACCGCAGATAGTCTGGATTGCTCAGGCGTGACAGGAATGGGCTTTGCGGCTCGGCAGACTCAAGAAGGACTTTTTCGATGAAGCCGCGCTTCCATTCCTCGCCGCCCAGATCGAAGGCAGACAGCGCGACCCTCATCAGGCGGCGATCGTCGAGAAAAGACTCAAGCGCCATCGGCTCTGAAAGGCGTTCCCTCATATAGGCGACGTCGCTACGGACCTGGGACGTACTGGAATAGGCGTCCAGCTGACGCGTATAAGTCGCTTTCAGGATTGTCCATCCACTGAGGCCTGGCTGAGTGATGGTCGGACTAAACACCAGCGATCACAGCGCGCCTGCAGACGCATTCGCGGCCGCCTCGAAACGTGAGAGAAGATGGCTCTCGACCAGGATCATCTGGCGCAGGTGGCACAAGGCGGAGTAATAGTTCTTTTGCTCGATCATCGAACGCAGCTTGGGAACAAGCGCCTTGTCAATCGAACTCAGGGCGTCGTGCAGGCGCTCGCACTCAGCGTGCAGCGCGGGCAGGACTTCTGCCTCATCGAGGTCACCTGTCACAATCAGCTGGATCGCAAAATAGACACGCTTGACCGGGGTGTCGACATCTTCAGGGCGCAGGGCGTCGCGGCATCGCAGGACGCGCGCGCTTGTATCGCGAACACGCACACTGGCAGGCCGGTCACCATTTTCCAGCAGCGCACCGTTTATGATGAAACGCTCGCCTGCGGCCAGTTTCAGCACCAATCCAGACATGGGTCAGGCAACTCCTGAAGCGTCTGGTCGTGCAGCGCCCTCTAGGCCGGCGATGATCGTCTGATTTATCTCTACAAGGTCGGCGATTTCGCCAGAACCGGCAAGGATCGAAAAGCTTGTGCGGCGCACGAATTCAGCCAGTTGGAGCAGTCCCCGCCTGGTCTCTTCGGCGAGAGCATTCTCCGGGCGCAGGAGATCGGCAGAAAGAATTGTCCAGAGTTCCATGTTGCGATTGATTGCGTCGGCCCACATTGTCAGGTTGACGGGCGACATGATCAGGACGGTCTGCAGTTCAGATGTAATCTGCCTGAAAACCGCCAGTTCCACGTGCTCATCACCCATGGTGCGACTGCTGACGGCTTCATAGGCTCTGTGCGCGACATTCTGCAAATCCGACTCCTCATAAGGTCAAGATGTGGAGGCCCGGACCATTGCCGGCCCGGGCCCCTGGCAAGCGATTAACGGAACAGAGCCAGCAGGTTCTGCGGAGCCTGGTTGGCGATCGACAGGGCCTGTGTGCCCAGTTGCTGCTGCACCTGCAGAGCCTGCAGCTTGGCAGACGCCGACTCCATGTCTGCGTCCGTCAGGCCGCCGATCCCGGAAGTCAGCGAGTCGACCATGGTGCTGACGAACTCACTCTGGTTCTCGATGCGGCCCTGGGAGGAACCGAACGAGGCGGCCGCATCGATGGATGTCTGGAGCAGACCCTCGATCGCCGTGAGTGCGGAAGTGGCGCCCGCATCGGTGGTCACATCGACAGTGGCAAGGTTGCCAAGACCACCGACGGTGGTGCCGGCCGTACCGCCCGTGGCACTCTCTGCCGTGATATCGACATCATCGCCGGAACTGTTGGTGACCGAGATGGTGTCGTCCGTGCGAGACACAGTGTAGTTGGTCTCGCCGGTGGCTGAGAAGAAGGTCGAAATCTGGTTCTGAAGGTTCGCCGCAACGGAATTGAGGCTGTCATCTGCACCAGCAACATATTCGAAGGTGCGCTGGCCGAGGCTGTTTGCGCCGCCGGTGTCATCAAGAACGATACGGTAGCTGTTGCCGTCCGCAACGCTGGCGATCTGGATGGCCTGCGTCGCCCCGTCAGCAACCGTTGCAGCCGTGCCGGCATTCGTGCCACCATTGTCAACAATCGAGGTGTCGGTCACTGCGGTTCCGCCAAAGACAGCACCGGTTGAGGAGTTGCTCAGCGACAGGTCCTGGCGGGCAACCGAGATGAAGGAGGCGGCAACCGTGCCCGCAGAATCGCGGTCGAGCGAAGAAAGCACCCGCACATCCGCTGATGAATTGCCATCAATCAGGTTCAGGCCGTTGAACTGCGCCGCGCCGACAATCGACTCGATCTGATTGCGCAGGGCGCCGATGTCAGTCTGGATTTTCGAGCGATCGACGTTTTCTTCCTGAGCCGAAACGATCAGGCCCTTCATGTCGGTGAGCATATCGGTGATCTGCTCGGAGGCGGCCCGCGCCACGCCGACGGTCGATGAGCCGAGATTCAGGGAGTCGCTGATCTGCTTGAAACCCTGGACATCGCTCGACATCACGGTCGAAATCGACCAGATCGACGCATTGTCCTTTGCGTTAGCGACCTTCTTGCCCGTCGAAATTTCGTTCTGGACCGTTTCAAGACTCCGGTTGATATTGCGAAGTGTGTCGAGCGCAACCATCGCGCTGTTGTTTGTTAGAATGCTGGACATCAATCTGCCTCGTCAGTTGGGCCCGGCCTTGAGCCTTCAAGTGGCGACCGGACAATTTCCGTACGTCTTCCTGACATTGGGTAAATCCAAGCAACCCATCCTGGTCACCTGCAGCAACGTCTAGTGTGTCTGCATGTATAATCGGTTAATGGATCAACCAAGTCGCGAATACGCGCCAGACGATCTTTGAAATTGCTTCTTTACACCGGACTTCGAATACGCCCCGACGTCCGTCTGACCTTGCAACGAATTCATTCGACGGATCAGAGATTCCATTCCGGTTCTTATTGACTCAAAATGCATACTATTTTCGTTTGCCAATACATGTACCGCCCTGATCATGTCGGCCTCGGAAGGTTGAAGGCGCTGTCCGGAATTTGCCGCAATCGACGCCTCGAAATCCGCGAGCGCCCTAAGCTTTTCCTCCGCCAGAGCGCAAGCTTCCGCAACACGCCCCGACAGCAATAACTGGCGTTCCCTGTGCAAGACATCCAGGATCAGGGACGCGGCAGAATACAGTGCAGTGGCTGTCATGGCCGGCGCGCTCAAACCCGGTCCGCAACGCCATAAGCTCTCGCAACTTCGCGTGCGAGACCGAGCGGATGGGCCTCTGCCAGATCAGTGGCGACATGCTCGAGGATAATCCGCGAAAAACCTGATGCGTGACCACCCGCACCACCGACCAGAGCCTCTTCGAACCCCGCATGGCTTAGGAGTTCGGCCCAAAGCATGGTTTCCATTTTTTTAAGTACAGAATCCGCATGATCTGCTTTGTTGTTTGTCTTTTGTGTATCCATAGAACGCGAAGTCGTGTTTTCCAGGCGACCTGCCTGCAATTCAATGGGCGCAAGAAGCATCCGAAACCTCCGATAGACTTTCTCGAAGGTTTACGAAATCTGTTAACTTTGAGTTTATACAGACTCCGTACGAATTTCGAAAGTTCCTCGTAAATTGGATACGCCTGATGGAGTTGTTGAAGTCCAGCGCGACAATGGCAGCGCCTCGCGAACCGAAGGCCGCTGGGACCGCGCATCGTGATGGCATGGGCTTTGAGCAGGAATATCACGACACCGCGTCGGACACGCTCACCGAAACACCGGTGCCGCCTGGGCATTCGGCCGCGGACGTCCGCACCGAAACGCGCAATGCCATCTCGACAAAAGCTATGGCCTCAGGCGGCGATATGTCCGCCCAGGGCCAGGGTGAGACTGGCGGCGAGCCTCGTTTTCCTTCCCCAAAGTCAGGTGAGGCTGGCGAGGCGGTTGCGCGCGCACGCGATGGACAGGCCTCGCTTCAAACAAGCGAAGCGTATCGGGCAGGGGCGGCGCAATCGATCCCGCTCGACGCGGAAATCGCGCGCCCAGCCGCAATCGCGGCAACCATTCCGAAAGGGAAATGGACCGCATCCTCGCAAAATGTCCCCGCAGCGACCACGAAGCAGCCTGACATCGATAAGGTGGATGTTGCGAAGTCTCCTGCCCCGCAGGAGGCGACATTTGAAGCCAGGACGGCCACGATACGCGCCGACCAGATGGTTGCGCAGGGCACGCCACCTGAAACGCGCTTGCTCTTGGCGGACAGACCTGTTCTGACAACCGAACTTGTCGCAACGTCGATGAGCGCGCCGGGCACCTCGCCCGCGCACGGGACGCCGATCGCGCAATCAGCTTCGCCGGTTGCCGTCACAGCGGCGACCATCGCAGCCCAGCCGCAAGCCAGGATGGCGGAGATCCCACTTCATGTCGCGCAGCACCTCGCGTCGGGATCCGGCACAGCCGAGCGGCTCGTCGTTCAACTCGATCCCCCCGAACTGGGGCGGGTTTCGATCGATTTCCAATTTGACGCACGCGGCATGCAGCAGGTCGTGGTCACCGGCGAAACGCCCGATGCCGTTCGCCAACTCCGTATGATGCAAGCTGAACTGGCCCAATCGCTGGATCGTTATGGGATCGGTGGGGGCAACCTGCTGTTTGCCCAATCCGATCCGGGCCATGACCGCAAGAACGATACCCGGCAGCCATGGCACAACACCCCAGCGCGCCCCGGGCCTGGCACTTCTGCCTCGGCCCAGCCCGACAGCTCATCTTCGCTCACCCACCCAATCCACGGCGATATAACCCGCGGGATCGATATCAGACTTTGACAGGAAAGAACCGACAGCATGCCGGAAATCCCCCCCATCATCGGCCAGAACGCGGCACTTCGCACAAGCCAGGCGCCGACCCCAAGCCCGATCGGCGACGAGTTCTCCAGCTTTATCCAGTTGCTCACCGCACAGGTGCAGAATCAGGATCCTCTGGAACCGATGGACTCGACCCAGTTCGTCGAGCAACTCGCAACCTTCTCCTCACTGGAACAGCAGGTTCGCTCGAATGACAAGCTTGACAGCATCGCCACTTTGATTGGCGAGTTGAAAGGTGCGATCGCAGGCGAATGGCTGGGTCAGACGGTTTCGGTCCCATCGACAGCGGTTGCGCTCCAGAGTGAACCTGTCCGCCTCGAAACGGAGATCCCCGAAGGAGCCGACGCGGCCGCCCTGGTCATTCGTGACGCAAAGGGCGAAACGATCTGGTCGGACAAGATTGACAGCGACACCGGACCTTACGAGTGGGACGGGCGCACGCTTGCCGGCGGGACCGCAGAGCGCGGAAATGTCTATCGCCTGAGCATGGAGCTATTTGCCGGCGACAGGCATGTTGGCTCTATCGCACCGAGGATCATCACATCAGTCACCGACCTTTCTTCGCAGGACGGTCGGTGGCGACTGGCAACAGCTGCCGGCGTCACTGCGGACCTCGAAGATGCGCGGCGAATTGGCGATGTTTGAGCAGTGTCCTGATCTGTCGGCGTCGGGCACCTGCGACTGAACCTTCATCCCGCCGCGAAAGGAAATCCGTAGGTTGAACGTGGCCAGCGACTTGCGGTGACAGTTGTGTTCGGTTGTGTTCAGAGAATCTCGCACGTGCCTTCGGTGAAGACATCGTTGCTGGGATCGCAGTTTTCCTGAACCAGGCCAAAGTCTCCTGAATTCAGGTCTACGGTGAGCGTGGTCAGGGCGCTCCGGCGCCAGCTGCAACCGGGCAGGGCAACCGTCTGCCTGAGCATCAGGAGATGATCGGTGATTTCAACTTTGCAGGCGAGCGTTCCGGTCCGTGAACAGACATTGTCCGCCCCGCCTGTGTCATCGCGGACAAACAGGTAGCCTGCCTCAAAATGAAAGATGCCGTTCAGTTGGGCGCCATCATCATCCCTGCTCTGCGGGCTGCAGTTGAACGTCACCGGCTCACGGTTATTGTCGCTGCAGCCACTGGCCAAACACAGACAGCACACGCCGAGCATACGGGCCAATGCCAATGGTCTGGAGATGTCGAATTCTGTCGCGTTCAAGGGCCCGGGGAAGGCGCCGCGCGGTGTGCCGGTCCCCGGGCCAGTTCCTGTCGGGGATCGACACCATGCCTGATGCAGCCATCGCGGAAACCGGCTGCGCCCCGTTCGCCTTTCCCCGCTTTTCATGATCCGTAGCAGGTTCGATTGCGACCGGTGCACTTTGCACGATAGAGCTGTTCATCGGCCTTGCGAACCAGCTGATCACGATCCGGGCATTGAGCGAAGGAACAGATTCCAAACGAAGCCGTGATGACGCCTATTCTCTGGCCAGTGCTGCGCACGACGAGCCGCGACGATTCCAACCGGGAGCGGATATGTTCGCAAACTTCGACGGCTTGTGAAATTGTCCGGTTTGGAAGCAGAAGCACGAATTCTTCTCCGCCATATCGCGCAGCCATGATGTTTCTATCGGCCAACTGATGAAGAAGACCGGAAAAGTGTCGGATCACCGAGTCGCCGACGACATGCCCAAACCGATCATTCACGAGCTTGAAATGATCGATATCGCAAAGTGCGAGGCAAAGCTTGCCTTGCGACTTTCGTGCTTTCTCGATTTCAACACCAAGCGTCAGTTCGAAAGCCCGACGGTTCGCCAGCCCTGTCAGCGGGTCTTCCCGGCTTTGTCTCTGCGCAACCTTGAGCTGCTCATTCAGCTCCTGGATCCTGTCGCGAGAGGCGTTGAGTTTTGCCGTGAGCTGACGGGTATGATTGGCCATGATGTGGTTTTCGTGGGCCAGGTGCAGCACGGTGCTTTCCAGGCCGTTCGTGTCACGGACCTTGGGCAGGTCCTGACCGACCTCGTCGAGCATCGTCGTGAAACGGTCATTGCGGTCGGCGCTCTCCTTGAGGTGAGATAGCGCAGCCTCGACTTCGCACTGGACCCCTTCGCGCAATTCACCTTGCTGATGGCCCACATCATCGCCCCCAAGGTGCTCTTCGAACACCTCGCCGATGTCATAGTCGCTGATGGCGCCAGACCGTTGGAGTATTCGCTCGACCGATCTCTCCAGCGGCGCATTGTTCCCCTCTGCAATGGCATAGAAAACAGCGAAATTCCTGGGGATCGGGGCGATGCCATGCGAGCTGAGCAGCTTGAGCGCTGCATCCGCATTCGAAAGCGCATCCTGCAAGCGCTCCAGCGCCGCTGGCGGCGCAGACGGGTTTCGGTCTTGTTCAAGCTCAGCCATCGCAGCTAACAGTCTTCCGATGTCGAATCTCAAGTTTCGTCGTGATGACACGAATGTGTTGAAATTTGAATAAAGCATACACCTCCACACGAGCAAGCCTGTTCAGGCGCTATCGGCAAATACGCATCGCGAATAAGCCAAAAAAGAGAAATTTATACCCTTCTATTCATTCAAGGTCTTATGTTCCGCCTCCACCAACTGAGGGCGTGATTCCGGTTCAGCTGTCCTGCCTGGCCAGGGCAGTCTCACTGAAATGCGCACGCAGCAGCGAATGCCTTGCAATATTGCGTTTCGCCTCGAGGGTCGAAATCAGCTTCTCGCAGTCCTGGACACGCTTGACCAGGTTGGAAAGAGAGCCGGAGATGATCGCCATCCGCATTTCTTGTGCACCCCGGCCGGTGTCGTCGAATGAGCGCATGGCGCACAACAGCCTGCGATGGTCCGCATGCGCATTCCCCAGTTCAGCGTCAATCGCCCGCAGTGCCTGCTCGGCCCGAGCCCGGCGCATTTGCGCCAGCCTGGCAAGCGTGTGCGCCGTGTCAGTCATGTGCGGTTCCCCAGTCCGACTGGCGCACGCGATCGACAAACCGGATCGCTGCGGCGACGGCTGCGAAGTGCACCGGATGTATCTCTTCGTCGACCTCGACCAGCTTGTAGATGGACCGCGTCGTGGCTGGGTCGGGATAGAGGGGAATGTCGTTCAGGACCGCGATTTCCCGCACCCTGGCAGCGAGGTGGTCAACCCCCTTGGCAACACAGATCGGCGCATGTTCGCCGCCTGGATCCCATTTCAGGGCGACTGCATAATGTTCGGGATTTACCATAATGACGGTCGCCGACTTGACATTCTCCAGCATCTGGCCGCGCGAAATGCTGGAAGCTTTTGCGCGCCGCGACTGCTTGAGTTGCGGATCACCCTCATTCTGTTTCTGCTCCTTTTTCATTTCGTCACGCGACATCCGAAGGCGTTCGGCGCTCAGACTGTGTTGCAATGGCAGGTCGATCAGTGCGAGCGCACATTGAAACACGATGAAGCAGACCAGCAGCCAGATCACGTGCATCGCTGAAAACTCTGCGATTTGCCCGGCCCGAATGGCGCTGCTGGCGAAGGAATGTTCTGCAAAATTGAACAGGTAGACGCCGGAGATGATGCCGGCGATCACCATCTTGGTGGAGTCCCGGGCGAAATCCAGCCAGCCACGACCGCCATAGCGTTTCTTCAGGTTGGCGATCGGCGACAGGTTTTCCGGCTTCGGTTTGATCTTCTTCAACGAAAAGGTCACCGCTCTTTGCAGGACCAATGCCGCCAGCACGAAAACGAACAGACACAGGCACAGCGGAAGGAAGGTAAGGCAGAACTCGATCAAGAGCCGTTTTGTGGCCGCTCCATCGCCTGAAAAGATGTCTTCCGCGAAACCATCACTATGGGCAAGAAGGGCGGCGAGGCGGTCGAAAAGCAGGCCACCGGAAAAGCTCTGATAGAGCAGGCAGGCGACAAGCAGGCCGACGAGCAGAAGCAGGGCGTTGGCCTCTTTCGATTGAGGGACATTTCCCTCACGCCTTGCCTGCTGGCGCTTCTGGTCTGATGCCTCGAACTCCTTCTGGCCGCTATCCTGTTTTTCGTCCGCCATGAATGCCTCTACATCCAGCCGACAATCAGCGGAATCCGGTCGCTCCAGGCGACAATGATCGCAGAAATTGAAACGACGAGAAAGATTGTGCCGGCTCCGACCATGAACGGCGCCCCGACGAACGCCACCATCAATTGCGGCATCGCCTTGTTGATGAAGCCAAGGGAGAGATTGTAGAGAAGGCTCGCGACGACAAACGGCCAGGCCAGCAGCAATGCATAGCCCAGCGCCGACGTGAAGGCTTGAATGATGAAGCTCCTGTCGATGGCCGCGATCATGCCCGGCGGAACCTCCTGGTACAGACCGACGAAGCCAGCGATCGCACCAATATGAAAGTTCGCCGTCAGGAGTATCGCTGCGCCCGTCAGGGACAGCAGGTTTGATGTCAGTGTCTGGGCTTCGTTATCGAGCGCCACACCGAGGAACTGTGACAGCCCGATGGATTGTGCGATCACGGAGCCGACGATCGTCAGCATCCAGATGAGAATTCGCAGAAGGGATCCAACAAGGAAGCCGATGGTGAGCTCGGTCGCGAGAAGTGCAAGAAAGTCTCCCAGCGGCATGTCCCACTCGATGGCGGCAATGCGATTGGATGCGATGGCTGCCGACAATGTCAAAAGTGCCATAAGGCGCACCCGGATCGGTATCACCTGCTCTCCGATGCCGGGGAGGAAAAATATGATGAATGACAGGCGCGCCAGCACCGCCATGTAAGCAAATACCCAGTCTGACAATCCGTTTGCGAGAAACGGCCAGTCCGTCATGAAACAACACCGACAATGTACGGGCGCGTCCTGGAACCGATCTCTTCATATGCAAGAACTGAGTTTCGGATGCCGCTGTTGGCCAGCACGGTCTGCAGAAAACGGCGACGCTTGGAGGAAGTTGCAAGTGCCGGCACAATGCCGCGCCCGGCAGCCTCGTTGAGTTTTTCCTGCACCAGGCGTGTCAGTTCGCTGAACATCTCCGGCGGCAAGGCGATATCGGATCCGCCACTGTCATTATTGACTTCGTGCTGCACAAAGCGTTGCTCCCATTCCGAAGACAGCTGCAGGAGCGGCAGCCGACCCTGATCATCGCGCAGGCCTTCGACGATCTGGAATCCGAGGCGCTGGCGGACCAGTTCGACCATCCTTGGCACACCCGGCGCGTTCGACTTGACCTCCGCGATAGTCTCCAGGATCAGGAAGATATTGCGAATTGAGACCCTCTCTTCCAACAGCGCCCGCAGCACCGCGAGCAGGGTCTCATTGGTCACTTTCGCCGGAATATACTCATCAAGCATTCGGCGGTTGGCAGCCGATCTTTCCTCGTCGCTCGTGCTTGTCAGGGCATCAAGCGTTTCAATCATGACCATGCGCGTGAAGACGAGAGAGAAATTCGACTGGATGATCTCGAGCAGGTGGGTTGCAAGGACTTCGACGGGCTCGACTGTCGGCACACCCGACGCTGACAATTCGGTTTTCCGGTTTGAAGGGACCCAGCGGGCCGCTGCCTTGTAGACCGGTTCGCGCACCATTTCACCCCCCAGATGGGGCAGCTGATCGTCCTCCATGAGCGCGAGAACGCTGCCGGGCCTCAGGATACCGGTCTCGATCCCTACACCCTGTATCCGTATCCGGTACTCATTGGAACCAAGGGTCGGATTGTCCGTCATCCTGATGGGCGGCAATACGAAACCGTATTCCTCGGCGATATAGCGCCTGATCTTTTCGATACGGCTTTCGAAGCCGGTCGGCCCGACAAGAACGAGATTGACGAGGTCGGGCGCAACCTCAAGATGGATATCGTCGGAGTGGATCGAGTCCGCTATGCTCTTGACACTGCCGGTGGCGTCCTTGGTTTCTTCCTCGTGCTCGGTTTCCGAGACCTGCTGGCTCTGGCGTGCGAACCATGAGGCAGCACCAAACCCGGCAGCAGCCAGCACGAACGGGCCGAAGGGCAGTCCCGGCATCAGCGCAAAAACGCCGAGTATGGCGGCCACGATCAGAAGCGCCGTTGAGTTGCGTGCAAGCTGCGCGCCGATAGCAAGGTCGACCGCCCCCTCCCCGCTGCCTTTCGAGAGCAGCATTGCGGCGGAAACCGAGACGATCACAGCGGGAACCTGCGAGACAAGTCCGTCGCCAACGGTCAGGACAGAGTAGTTGTTCAGGGCCTCGGCAAAGCTGAGTTGGTGCGCAACGACCCCGAAGCCGATCCCGGCCAGAAGGTTGAGAGCCATGATCAGGAGCCCGGCCACGGCATCGCCCTTTACAAATTTCGAGGCTCCGTCAAGCGAGCCGAGAAAGGACGCTTCCTCTTGCTCGCGCAGGCGCCGCGCACGGGCTTCTTCATGGCTGATCGCGCCAACTGACAGGTCAGAATCGATTGCCAGCTGCTTGCCTGGCATTGCGTCGAGGGCGAACCGAGCACCGACCTCCGCCATGCGCCCGGCGCCTTTCGTGATGACCATGAAATTGACGATGACGAGGACGCCGAAGACGACAAGTCCGACAAACAGGTTACCGCCCATGATGAACATGGCGAAGCCTTCGATCACGCCGCCCGCAGCAGCTGTGCCGGTATGGCCCTCGCTTATGATCAGTTTTGTCGACGAAACATTGAGCGAAAGCCTCAGAATGAGCGAGGCAAGAAGAACTGTCGGGAAGGACGAGAAATCGAGGGGCTTCTCAATGAAGATGGATGTGGTGAAGATCAGGATCGCGAAGGCGAAAGAGATCGTCAGCCCGACGTCCAGCACCCAGGCCGGGACCGGCAGGATCATCACCAGCATCACGACCATCAGCCCCAGCGCAAGCAGGGAAGTCGGCCGTGCGAGATCCGTCATGGTTCCGGAGTTCATGGCAGCGATCTAGCCCGCAATCATTGGAAGGACGTGATTGTTGAACAGGTCGAGGCAGATCCGTGTCATGAAGCCCAGTGACAGAAGAAACACCAGCGCCACCGCGGCGATCTTCGGAATGAATGTCAGGGTCATCTCCTGGATTGACGTAAGGGCCTGGAGGAGGCCGATGACGAAACCGACCGCGAGTGCGGTGAGCAGGATCGGGGCTCCCATCATGACCGCGCCCCACAAATGGGCGCGTAATATGTCGAACACTTCAGTCTCGGTCATGTGCTTTTCCGCATTCTGCCAGAAAGCGCCAAAGGCGCGTCAGACGGGCATCCTGAGCAATTCCTGATATGCCTCGACCAGCTTGTCCCGGACGGTCACGGCGGTATCGAGCGCAAGCTCGGCATTGGCGAGTGCCTCGACCATGGCATGGGGATCCGCACCAGAAATGGCGGCGCCGGTTGCCGTCTTCTCAGCAGCTTCGATTGCGGCCTTGAATTCGGAGACCCCAGAAGCGACAGGTCCGTTGCTCTCAGCTGTTGGCTGAGGCTTTACGCCTTCGGTGCCTGCTGGCCGGGACAGTGCGGTATACGGATTGAAGCTTACCGACGACACTTTTCGCCTCCTAGCGTTTGAGGATATCAAGCAGCGAGCGATACATCTGACGCGCCTGCTGATATGAATTGAGATTGGCTTCGTAGGACCGGTTGGCTTCGCGAAGATCGGCCATTTCGCTCACGATCGAGACGTTCGAATTGACCACGTACCCGTCGGCGTCGGCGAGAGGGTGGCCCGGCTCGAAGGTGACCTGCCCGGGCGTCGGGTCGAGGGCA
>CAYXQV010000001.1:13947-37004 GCA_964467505.1 uncultured Hyphomonadaceae bacterium
ACTGTAAGTGCCATGTCGTGGCGTCCGGCAGCCTCCGCGGCCCGCAGAGCCTCATTTTCGAGGTTCACAGTGTTGCCATTCGGCTTCGCCGGCATCTGCCCATCGCCGATTGCCGGCTGCAGGTGCCGGTGCAGGCGATCTCCGCCGACGGCCATGCGCGACCGGTCCAGAAAGTCGGCGAATGCTTCAATCTCCTGCGCCTTGTAGCCGGGCACGTCGGCATTGGCGATATTTTCAGCGCGAACCGCCTGATCAGCGGCCGAATGACGCGCAAGTGACCCATACAGTTGAAGAAGCTTCAGTTCGCTTATCATGATCGATTCGTTCCGATTAACCTTTCACCCACATTTTGTTGATCATGTTAAAGAAAGTCTTAACGTCGTTAAGGACTTCGTGTCATGAGCCGCAAATCTGTTCGGAGGGGCCTTTTTGTACATGAAACCGTGGGGTACTGTCGGCCAAATCTCTGCACAGTCTCTCGAAATCTTGGGTATAGATCATCTGGCCTCAGTCGGCGATGAAGTCTCGATTTCAACGCGAGATCGTTGCGTGACCGGTGAGGTATTCGAGGTCGAGTCCGGGCTCGTGCGCGCGTTTCTCTATTCCGACGCATCGCAATTGCGAATTGGTGACAAGACCTGGCTCTCGGGCGCACCGAGTGTCGCGCCAGGTGATCATTGGCTGGGACGGATCGTTGGCCCCCATGGAGAAGTGCTTGACGGCCACAGCGCGGCTGCGCAGGCGGAAGGCGTGCGCCCACTGCATGCATCGGCGCCACCCGCCGCCTCCCGGCGCGATATGGGTGAACGAATTTCCACGGGTCTGATGGTGACAGACACCCTGCTGCCAATCTGCCGCGGTCAGCGCATTGGGCTGTTTGCAGGATCAGGCGTCGGCAAGTCCACTCTTCTGGGCCAGCTCGCCGCGGGCGTGGATGCAGATCGGATCGTCGTCGGACTCATCGGCGAACGGAGCCGTGAGGTCGGCAGGTTTGCCAGCGAGACATTGCCGGAAAGTGTGCGTGACCGCGCGGTGATCGTTGCTGCCACCGCAAGTGAACCGCCAGGGGCGAAAAGACGGGCCGCGCATATTGCGATGGCCGCTGCCGAACACTTTCGCGATGAGGGGCATCACGTGCTCTTGCTGTTTGATTCCCTTACGAGATTTGCCGAAGCGCATCGTGAGATTGCCCTTGAAGCCGGCGAACCGCCAGCCTTGAATGCCTTTCCTCCATCAACCGTCCGGCTGATCGCGCAACTTGCCGAGCGTGCGGGTCCGGGAACAGCTGGCCAGGGCGATATCACCGCAGTCTTCAGCGTGCTGGTCGCCGGCTCCGACATGAACGAGCCAGTCGCCGACATGGTCCGCGGAATTCTTGACGGGCATGTGGTTTTGTCGCGTGAGATTGCCGAACGCGGACGATTCCCCGCGATTGATGTCCTGCGCAGCGTGTCTCGCAGCCTGCCCGAGGCTGCCACAGAAAAAGAGAACGCACTTATTTCGGAAGTGAGGAAATGCATCTCACTGCACGAAGAAATACTGCCCATGTTGCGCGCCAGTCTTTACGAATTCGGCAAGGATGCCCACGGCGACCAGGCCATTGAAAGGTTTCCTGAAATCGACGCTTTTCTGGGCATGGCCAATGACAATGGGATTGCTGAAGCGTTTGGCGTTCTGGCTGACCGGATTTCCGGTCCACCGCCCGAGGTCGGGAACTGAAGCACTCGTCATCCGGTACATTCCGGCCCGGCGCTTCAGGACGGTTTCCGCAGCGCTAAAAGCAAGAATCGAGCGCAGATGCGCGCCGAAAGACTGTCGCCATCCTGCATGACGGCTTTATTCGTTAACAATACGAATACCTATACTTCGTAAATTCTGTTAGCTGCGTGTGCCAATCGGTGGAGAATACATGTGATGACAGGGACCGAGCCACATCTGGATGCACGATTTCTGAGCCGTGACCTTCTCGAAACCGTCAGGGATCTCGGCCGCATTGAAGGCGGTGCTCCCGATGAGGTCGTTCTTGTCCCTGGCCAGACCGATGATGTGCTCATGATCATGCTTCAGGGGCGCGTGGAGATGTTTCGATACTCGGCAGGGCAATGCCGCCGGCTCGGCATATTCAAGACGGCGGGCCAGGTCATATCCGTCAGCGGCTTCTATCTCAGACGCCCCAATCCGCTGGGGGCCATGGTCGTGGAGGCGGACACACAGATACTCTGCCTGCCCCGCGACATTGTCATGAGCCGCCTCCTGCAAGATCCTGTATTTGCGAAGTATTTTATCGCAGACATCGCTGACCAGCACATGGCAATGGTGCAGTTCCTGTCCGATGGGCGCGACGTACCTGCTCTCAAGCGCATTGCGCGGCGTATTCGCGACTTGTCGGCCGACAACAGCGAAGTCGAAATTACCCAGTCCGATCTCGCCGAGATGATCGGAGTCACGCGAATAACGGTCTCAAAGGTTCTTGGTGAGTTGGAAAATGAACGTGTGCTCGAACGCAGCTATGGACGCATCCGCATCCTCGACAAGGCCCAGCTGGGGAAACTCGCCGCATGAATTAGACCGGCACACGCTTGCTGGTCGGTCCTGCTCTTGCGGGCAGTGAGAGGGGCGAACATTGCTGTCCGCCCCTCAAAGCTCCCGGTGAGCCATCTGTCTTTTCTTATAATGTAAAGGTGTATACATTTCGCATGTGTACACTTTATTAAATTGCGTTTTCATTCATGAAGTCTGTCGTCACCAAAAATTCAGGATTTGCACTTAACCCAAGAGTGCTGACAGCTCCTGTCAGTGCACCATCTGTCAAACTCCGGCCGGCCCCTCGGGGTCGGCCATTTTTTTGGGTCTGGCCAGTTGCGAATCGGCAAAAATGGTTCGACACGCACTGAATATGCCTGTGTCTGCGAATGCTGATGCATCCGTGCGTCAGGGGGATCACTTTCCCGAGCGACGTATGTCAGCGTTTCTTGAAGCCAGTGTGACGCTCACCGCATAGGCCTTGTCGGGATTCATCTCCGCAAGGATCTTGCCGGCCTGTTCGGAGCGCATCGTCCGCAGGAAACCAGCGCCGAAACTTGCGTCCATTCTGTCAAAGATGATCGCAGCATCCTTGGGTTTCATGGCGCTGTACATTCCGGCCAGGTGTTCGATGTCTTCTTCGGCCGAATTCTGCATCTGGTCCCATCGCCTGTCGAGTGCGTCCTGAAGGCTGGCAAGGCTCTCGGTCTGTTTCTCGAGTTCCTTTTCCCATCCGATCAATTCCAGCTGCCGCGCGTCCAGCGCTTCCAGTTCCTCCTCGAACAGCCACTGATCTTGCTGCAAGGCTGCGGCCTGTTCGGCGGAAAAACACACCTGATCAAGGCGGTCATTGACGTTGAGCCCGTCGGCGATCGGCAAGGCGGTGGCTTGCGCGACCTCCGCCCCGCCATCATCGGCGGTCGCCGTAGCCATCGGAAAACTCCCCGATACGATACGCGTGGCGCCGCCCAGGGTGAACAAGGCCCCGAGCGTGATCAGGACATGAGATGTGCCTGCGCTCTTAGTACTCATAGCGATACCGGGGGGGCCTTGGCGCTGTGTCGCGCGGCGCGAAGTCCAAAGCTTCCTCCCTCGCAATGCTGGAGGTTTGCATGAGTGTCTGCATCTGACGCAGCAACGCGGTCATTTCGAGAATTCGTCCTTTTGATTCGTCAAGCAGCAGTCGCATCGAGTCTTCGAGTTCCACATGCGCCTGGCTGACACGCTCGCTGATCTCGGCATGGGTCCCATTCATCGCCTCATTGAGTGAGGCGACGCGCGTACACATTTCATCGGCGTCCGTGAGCAGTGTGGAAAGGCGCCGGGCAAGCTCGCCAGCCTGGACGCGGGTTTGGTCTGTCGTCGCTGTCATTGTCGAGACCGACTTGGACATGGCGACAATCGTCGCGCCAAGCCCGTCCTTGGTGTTCTGCAGGGCCTTGAGCCGGTGATTGAGAAGCGCGCAATATGCGCAGGCTGCCAGCGAAACCATGATGATAACGATATCTGTGACGTGAACGCTCATATGATTACCTCAGCAGGAATTCGGTGATCAGCACGCCGTCGGTTCCAGCCTCGCCAAGAACAAGTTCCGCTCGCCTCGCCAGCTGACGCCGCAATTCGGCATAGAAGGCCGGATCCTCGAAATCGCTGAGTTCGACTGCCCGCAGATATCCGATAAATGCGTCGCGCAGCATAGGCTCCACCTTCTTCACCTCGCCCGTCTTGTCGTGCTTGGTCACCACGAACAATTTCAGTTTCAGGTATCTGTCCGCCGGTGACTGACCGATGGTGACGAGGATCTCGTCAATATCGACATACGCCCTGTCAAAAGATGCCAGAGGCACCACGGTCTCGCCTTCTGTCAGGCCCGAAGCGCAATCGGGCTCTGAACCTGCCGGCATGCCCGGGCTGAGCACAAACATCGTTCCGGCCGCTGCGACGATCGAGGAAATCGCCAGCATCGCCATTCCCAGTGGCCCAGTGCCCGAACCGGTAGCCTCAGGCTTGTCTGCGCTTTCCTGTGCCCGCGCCATGGCGCACCCACCTCTCGCTTCCACCAACCATCTTGTAGAAGTTAAGAAACGCTTTTGGGTAAACGCCGCGTTAACGATTTGACGACAAGAGCGAATATCGAAGTTCTGAATTTTTCCAATCGCTCTAGAGGCATTTAGGAATGAAGTTTCTCGAAGATCTGCGAGCTCTCAGCCTGTCTCGAAAGCTGCAGCTCGGCTCTGCGGTTATAGCCGTACTTCTATTCATGACCTTTGTGTCACGCGGTGTGATTCGCGAGGACATGGGAATACTGTATTCGGGCCTTGAGCCAGCCCATGCTGGCGAGATCATTACAGAGTTGGAGAAGCGTGGGATTGCCTATGATGTTCGCGGCGATGCAATCTTCATCGCTGATGACAAACGCGATGCCCTGCGCCTCTTGCTGGCCGAACAGGGCCTGCCGCGACAGTCCGTCACGGGTTATGAATTGCTGGACAATATCAACGGCTTCTCTGTGACCTCGGAGATGTACAACGCGGCCTATTGGCGCGCGAAGGAAGGCGAACTGGTCCGCACCATCCTGGCAATTCCGGGTGTCCAGGCGGCACGTGTTCACATCGGCGCCAATCTGCGCTCTGGTTTTGCCAGAAGCGAGACGCGCCCGACCGCCTCGGTGACACTGTCAACCCATCACGGCCTCAGCCAGCAACAGTCAGAAGCGATACAATATCTTGTCGCGCTCGCCGTGGCAGGCCTGCGGCCGGATGAAGTTGCCGTAATCGATTCAGAGGCAGGCATTATTGCAGGTCCGGGCACAAGCATTGTCAGCAATCCGCAAATCGCAGGTGACACGCAAGCTGAAATGCTGGAACAGAAAATCATGCGGCTCCTTGAGCCGAGGGTAGGACCGGGCAATGCCCGCGTGTCCGTAAGCATGGACATCTCAAGAGACCGGCAACGAACGGCAACCGTGGTTTACGATCCGGAGTCGAGGGTGGTCCGTAACCGGACGGTTCGCGACAGCAGTGAGACCAGCCGCGGCGGAACCAACGGGCTCACCATCGCGAGCAACCTGCCGCAGGGCGAGGCACAGCCCGCCACACCGAGCACTGCAGAGGTCGTCGACACGACGGAGACGATCTCCTACGAGGTGAACGAAACCCGCACCGAAACCGAGCGTATGCCCGGAGAGGTCAGGAGAATATCGGTTGGGGTAATACTCAATCAGGGTGCGCTGGGCATTGATCCCGTTGCACCCGGCGCTGAAGACCGCGCAAATGAAATCATCGCCGAACTGGAGCAACTCGTTCTCTCGGCAGCGGGATTGGACACAGACCGCGGTGACGCGCTGGCGATCGAACTCATGCCGTTCATGCCGGTGGTGAGCGAGGAATTGATCTCGCCGCCCGGTATTATCGAAGAACTGATGCGCCGTTATTTCTGGTCCGGCATGCAGGTGCTGCTCTTGTCGGTCGTGGCGATCGTGCTTTCACTTGGCGTGATCAGGCCTCTGATCTTGCAGCGGCCCGGACCGCAACTTGAAGAGGATGACGAGGCGGAGGAGAAGGCGGGCCAGGAGGCGGCTTCTCCGGCTGATCCATTCGAGCACTTGCGGAGTTTTGCGCGAGAGCGCCAGGATGAAACCGCCGCACTGCTTCAGGACTGGCTGACCGATGAACGGAAGGCGGCTGCGAATGACTGAGAGTCTGTTCGAACGCCTGCCACGTTTTCATCCCGAAGCGGCCGGCGGCACCAGCGCTCAGCTGGGCCGCCTTAAGGCGTTCGACGCCGCCATGCACCGGCCGGCAGCAAATCGCGATGGTCAGCCGCCACTGCAGCCAAACGCCTTGCACGGCAGCCAGACTGCGCCCGCAGACGAGACAATGGATGCAAGAGCGCAACCCGAAGAGTGTTCACCCGGAAACAGCCAGGGACCAGCTCTTCACGATACCGGGAATGGCGCGCCAGCAGACCAGTCCGACGCCGAAGCCGGTGACGGTGACGATGAAGCTGAAAGTCACGACAGCTATAGCCTTGAGACGTCAGAGCCATCGGCAGATACCGATACTGTCGAACGGCTGCTGAGTGAGCTGAGAGACGAGATCGAACGGGTCGAGGCTCTCGCCAGAAACGAGGTCGTCGGGTCCATCGAGACAATAGCACGGCAGGTCTTTCCTCACCTTGCAGAACTGTTCCTCGCCGACGAGATCGCGATTCATTTGCGTGAATTCGTCCCGGTGAAGGCGCAAAAGCTGGTCATCTGTGCACCCGAGCCGACCGCCAGTGATCTGAGGGGGAAGCTTGCGGATGGGCAGCTGAATGGCTTGCCGGTTGAGGTAACGCCACTCGCTGACGAGGGCGCAGCAGTCGAGATCACCTGGGGGCAGGGCGGAGTTGCATTCGATTTCCGCGCATTCCTGGAAGACTGTCTCCACCGCCTCATTCAATTGAAGTCAAACAAGGGAGCTGGTTGACATGGGCAATGCAGAAGAAAGAAATTTCGAGGCTGACAAGCTCGTGGAGGAGCGTCGCGATGATTCACGCGAAAACCAGCTGCGCCGGACCATATTCAGTGTCCCCGTGACGCTGACCGTATCGGTGGGCCAGGCGAAGCTGAGTGTCTCTGAAGTGCTCGCACTGGAGCCCGATTCAGTGATCCCGCTCAATTCGCGTATCCAGGATCCAATCGAGCTGCTTGTGGATGGACGCGTCATCGCCCGCGGGGACCTCACCGAAACCGAGGATGGCGGCCTTGGCATAACCATTACCGAGATCACGCGGGAGACTATCGATGAACTTGGCTAGGTGGCTGACACTGCTTGCCTTCGCGTGTCTGCTGCTCGCCCTGCCCGCGGCCTCGCAGGAAGCTCTTGGCGACCAGGTCGATGCGTTCGGGTCGGCGTTTTCTACCCCCGATGGGCGGTTGAGCACCACCGTCATTCAGCTGTTTGTGCTGATCAGCGTCCTGAGCCTCGTGCCTGGCATCGCCATGATGGTGACCTGCCTTCCCTTCATGGTGATCGTGTTTTCCTTCATGCGCCAGGCAATCGGCGTTCAGAATGCGCCGCCGAACATGATGATCATGGCGCTGGCGCTCTTCCTGACATTCTTTGTCATGGAGCCAGTCTTCATGGCGGCCTGGCAGAATGGGATAGAACCTTACACGCTTGGCGAGCTGTCCGAGACTGAGGCCTGGACCACGACAACCGCGCCATTCCGTGAATTCATGATGGCCCGCACCGATCCTGAGGCGCTGCTGACGCTTGGAGATGCGCTCGAAAGACAGCCGGTCGCCGACGAGGAGCCAGGTTTTGCGCTGGTGGCCACAGCTTTCATGCTCTCGGAAATCAAGCATGCCTTCCAGATCGGTTTCGTGATCTTCCTGCCCTTCCTTATCATCGATCTCGTGGTGGCTTCGGTGCTCATGGCTGTCGGCATGATGATGGTCCCACCCACTGTCGTCTCATTGCCGTTCAAGGTGGGCTTTTTTGTTCTTGCCGACGGTTGGCTTAAGATTACCGAAGCCTTGTTGAGGGGGTATGCCGGATGAAAGCTGTGGCCAAGACCGCCCAACCTGAAATTCCAAGCGAGACCGAAAGGCAGGCCACTCCCAGCCCGGCGGATCTTCGCACGGGGCTGACACGTTCCCAGAAGGCAGCTGCGATCATCGCCGTGCTTGGGCAGGAAGCTGCGCGACCGATCGTCGACAAACTTGACGACCACGCTCTGGCGCGGGTGATGACCGCTCTTGAACAGATTTCACTGCTGCCGCGCCGCGAACTCGCCGGCATCGTCCTGGACTTTCTGGAGCAGTTGAATGAAACGATCGGCGCAGTGCGAGGTGGCCGGGAGCGGGCGAGGGCACTTATTTCCGCGATACTTGAGCCCGCTCGCGCAGGCGAGGTTCTTGGTGGCAAGCGGAGCGAGACGTCCCCCGACCCCGATTCGGCTGACACGGTTTGGGAACAGCTCAAATCTGCTGAATCGAACAAGATTGCCGCGTATCTTGATGGGCTTACCCCCAACATCATAGCCATCATTCTCGGCAAGCTTGATGTGTCCAAGACGTCGGAAATCCTTATCCATCTTGACGAGGCGCATGTCATCCCGACCATGCGCTGCCTTGTCGATCGTCCACAGGCCGATCCCGGCCTTGAGGCGATCGTCGCGCGGATGGTGCAACTCGAATTTCTGAACGTGCATGCCGACCCCACCGGGGATGGCGAGGGCTGGCTTGAGGAAATTGGCGAATTGCTGACCCTTATTCCACAGGAAAGGCGCCAGAGCATACTCGATTATCTGCAGGCTGAGCATGAGACGAAGATGCCGATTATTCAGAGAGGCGTGCTGTCACTCGACAACCTGCCCGACATATTGCCGCGCGCTGCAGTGCCAACGGTCTTTCGCGAGATCGATGACGAGATACTGACCGGCCTGCTGAGCATGGCCGGCGATCAGGCTCCCCGATTGCAGGAGTTTTTGCTCGGCAGCATTTCGTCACGCATGGCCGATCAATTTCGTGATCAACTGTCGAATCGCCAGGCGCCCGACGCGGAAGGGGCTGCGCAATTCGAGCGCCGGTTTCTCTCCGCGATAATGGAGTTGCGTCAAACCGGCGTGATCACTCTGGACCCCCCCCAGGCCGGCAAGACTGATTGAAGCTGCGCAAGGGCTGGCCAGCCCATCACGCTTCACCGGACGATCAGTTCAGCATGTATTGCACCAGCTGCGCTCATGGCCCTTATGATGTCGATCATATCCTGCGGCGAAACGCCCAGGGCGTTCAATCCGGATATCAGTTCCGAAAGCGACGCGTTGGGCTGCAACAGAGCAATATTGTTGTCGCCGTCCTCAGTGATCTGGATATCGGTGCGCGGAAGAATGATGGTCTCGCCGGCTGCGAAGGGGTTTGGCTGTGAGACGACGGGGTTTTCCCTGACAGTGATGGAAATATTGCCCTGTGCTATGGCCACGCGCGATATGGTGACATCTTCGCCGAGCACGATGGTTCCCGATTTTTCGTCAATCACAATGCGTGCTCTTGTGGCGATGTTCACAGGCAGGTTCTCGATCTGCGCCAGGACACGTGATGGCGAGCCCGGCAGTTCGCCAAGATAGACATCTACCGTGCCAGGATCACGCATCGCGGCGACTGACCTTCCGACGGCCCTGTTGATCGTGTCTTCGATCCTTGCTGCAGTGGTGAAGTCGGGATCACGAAGGGCGAGCACAATCTGGTCGCGATCATTGAACGCGAAGTCGATTTCACGTTCGACCCTGGCACCGCTCGGTATGGCGCCGGTGGTCGGGGTGCCACGCGTGGTGCGAGCGGCCTCGCCTTCTGCGTCAATACCGCTGACGACGACACTGCCCTGCGCGACCGCATAGGTCTGGTTGTCGGCTCCCTTGAGAGGGGTCAGGATCAGGGTGCCCCCCTCAAGGCTGTCAGCATCCCCGATGGAAGCCACCGATACGTCGATGGTCGAACCGTTTCGTGCAAAGGCTGGAAACGTCGCGGTCACCAGGACTGCAGCGACATTCCTCGGCTTGATCTCCTCGCCTTGCACATTGATGCCGAGCCGCTCCAGGATGTGCGACAGTGAGTCCTCAGTATAGGGCGAATTGCGCACGGAATCTCCCGTGCCATTGAGGCCGACAACAATTCCGTAACCCACCAGGTCATTCTGGCGCACGCCCTGGACATCCACGACGTCCCGCAGGCGCGTCTGGCCATCTGCCTGCCCGACAATCATTGGAAGGCAGGTGACGATGATTGCAAGAAGGCGGACACAATTCATGGCTTTCTACCTCAGGTAATTCAGCAGGCTGAAGTTTGCGAGCCGGGAGGTGAGGAGGTAGGAGGCCTCAAGATTGCGTTCCAGCTCGCGAAGCTCCGTCGCCGCCTCGAACTGGTCGCGCGCCGTGATGTCGTTGAATGCGGTTTTGAGGAGTGTTTCCTCGGTGTCCAGCATCTGTTGGGCCGTTGCGATCCGGTCGAGGGACGAACCAATATCGCCACGTTGGCCGATGAGTTGCGTGCCGGCCGCGCGCATATGGCTGGCGGCCTCGTCAAGCGCCTGCCCCGGAGTGGCAAGCAAGGCCAGGTTCTCACTGGGCGCCGCCAGAGCCATCATGGCAAGGCCTCTTATCGTGTCCCGTATGGCTGGGGCGGTGCCCGCCACCGCGTCTGGATCTGAGGCGCTCTCGGTTCCGGCGTAAATCTGCGTGCGCCACCCGCCCGTCGGCGATTCGAAATAGGTGTCGAGCGCGTTTTTCAGTCCGCTCGCATCGGCTGCGTTCTGCACAATGGACCGCAGGTCGCCGAGCAGCACCTGCGGATCGCCGAAAGGAGCCGTCGCTGTCGCATCGCCGGAAAACAGGTAGCGTTCACCATGCCTTGTGTTCAGCGTGCTGAAGGCTTGCGTCAGGGCTGCGACGGCTTCGCCGGCAATCTGTTCACGGGTTGACGTGTCACCGAATTGTGCGGCCGACTGCATACTGTTCGGGAATTCCGCCGACAAGGCCTGGATGCTGTCGAGTGCGGACTGAGCAATTTCGAGCCGACTGGCCCGCAGATTGAACATGAGCCGCTCGTCTTCGATCTGATCAACCGCCCTTTGACTGAGCATGGCCGAGCCGATCTTGCCATCGAGATGACTGACAAGATCGGAGCGGCGCCCGGTCGCAGCTTCCTGCGATGTCGCCGCGATCTGTCCGCGCAGGTCGGCAACTGCAGTCCTGAGCGTGGTGGAGAGCGTGAATGTGAGCGGGGTCGATACGTTCATTTAGAGTTCCAGCAACTGGTCCATCATCTGACGGGCGACTTCGATCACCCTCGCATTGGCCGAATATGCGTCCTCGATCAGCAGCAATTCCTGCATCTGCTGGTCTATATCGACCGCTGAGAAGGCTTGCTCGGCCTTTGATGCCGCGACATGCTGCGCTTGCAGCGACGATAGAACGGTTTCGGTCTGCACGCGCTGGCGACCGGTTACCGAGGTCAGATGGGCAACGAGCTCTACCGAACTGAAATCACCCTGCAGCCCTGCGGCCGCAATGGGGTCCACGCGCCCAAGCGCGCCCAGCATGCCGTCAATCACGGAGGTGGAGCCAGGTGGACCGGGCACAGCCGCGCCGATACCACTGCGCAGCCGCCATACGTCTCCGCCCTGGCTCGGATCAATGGCGGCGTTGACGGAGATCCGGCCCGCGAGCCCTGCGGTTCCGGCTGCCGCGGGGTCTTCGAATACACCAAACGCGCCTGCCGCAAGTGTAGGGTCGACCGCACTGTCCGACAGCCTGCCGACGAGATCGGCTGCAACCTGGTCGAGCCGGTCGGAGAAAGCGGGCAGATCCTGGTCGCGGAGTGTAAACAATGCGCCAATGACACCACTCGATACCGCTCCGTAACTTGACGCGCCCGGGGTGATGTCGATGCCATTGACTGTCAGGGGCGAAAGGCTGCCAGCCTGGATGCTGGCCCCCGGCCCAAAGCTCCGAGACGGCGAAAACTCGACTTGCTGGGCTGTTCCGGCCAGGAGATACACACCCTCGGTCGTGGTCACGTCGATCATGCCGGACTCGCGGGCGATCGTTCGAATGGGCAGGTATTCGGCGAGTTGGTCCAAGGTGCGTCCGCGCTCATCAAGCAGTGCCGCGCGCCGGTCCTCATCCCGCCCCGAACCGGCGATATCACGGTTGAGCTGCTCGATTGCCGACAGGGCGGAATTGACCTGGTCCACACTTTCCAAAACCGAGCGGTCGGCTTCCGCGCGCAGGGAGGAGACCAGCGACGCCATGTCCTGGAACTCATTGGCGATGGCGCGCGCGCCCTGGAGCACACCATCAAGTGTCGATGCGCTTTCTGGTGTGACCTGCGCGGCTGAAAGGGCCGTCTCGAAATCCGCGAAGCGCTGGAACAGCCCCGCACCATCTGCGCTGTCTCCAAGTCGCGCCGACAAGGTCTGCCAAGTTGACGACAATATGCCAGCCTGAGCAACGTCGCTGGACAGAAAGCGCCTTTCCGATGTCGCGCCGGCGTCATTGTGACGCGCCACGCCATCGGCGCGAACCCCGTTTGTCGAGCCACCAGCCAGGCTTTCGGCGAGGATCAGGGATCGGCGGACATAGCCCGGTGTGCTGGCGTTCGCGATATTGGACGCGACGATGTCTGCGCGTCGGCTGTTCGTCTGCAGGCCCGAAAGAGCCGAATGTATCGCGCTGGAAATGGTCATCGTCAGCTTTCCGGCTCACACCCGCGCCTTACCGCTTCAGGTTGGTGGTTTCCTGAAGCATCTCATCGACCGTCTGGACGATCTTGGCGTTGGAAGAATACGACCGCTGGGTTTCGATCAGGTCCGTCAGTTCCGACGCGATGTCCGTCGTCGATTCCATCAATGAAAAGCCGACAACATCGCCGACAGGTCCCGCGCCTGCATCCCAGAGATGGAGATTACCACTGGAGGCCGAGATTGCGTAGGCTTGGGCATCAAGCGCCTGCAGCCCATTCATATTGGGCACGTCTCCAACCGGAATCTGATAGAGGGTCCTGCGGAAGCCTGTGTTGTACACGGCCTGCAGGAAACCGCGCTGATCGACTTCCACGGATTGAAGTTCGCTGATCGGAGCACCGTCCTTCTGGATTTCGGCAGGTGAGAACTGGGCCGAAAGCTGGGTGATCCCGCTTCCGCCACCCGGGCGACCGACGAACAGATCGACCGGTCCATGCGCAAGGTTAAGGGAAACGCGTCCTGTCGCGGGATCATAGGCCGCCCCCGCGCCGGCCGTCACAGTCGCGATGCGACCGCCCGTGCCTGCCGCAGCGCTGAACTGCAAGTCGAATGCTGCAACGGCATTTGCCGGGTTACCTGCACTGTCAAAGACTTCAACCTGCCACTGATTGCTGGCGCCGGTTGCCGGAATCACCGGATTGAACTGAAGCGTCATTGTGTGAGCACGACCGAGATTGTCATAATACTCAACCGGGATGTCGTATCTGTCGGGCGGTGCGCTTGAGAGAGTTGCGTCAGCAGGCAGGTTGATCCCAAGCTCGACATTCGAGGTCGGTGAAGCGGTGAAACGCGCCGCATCGATATTCACCGGCACAAGGTCTCCGCCGCTGCTGCGGTTGACGTTACCGATCTGGCCGGCGCCGTCGGCGGGCCAGCCAAGCAGGAAGTGACCACTATTGGTCTGCAGGTTTCCGTTGAGATCAGGAAAAAAGGAACCCGTTGGCAGCAGCTTGAGCGTGCGCGCGCCTGCAAGGGCGCCAAGGCCAGCTTCGTCGGTCACCGGCAGAAGGCCCCGACCGGCTACAGCAATGTCTGTCGCATTGCCGGTCGAAATCAGGGATCCTGTCGCGGCAATGTCCTTGAAAGTATCGACCCTGACGCCACCAGCAGCGAAAGCTTCCGAGCGCTGCTGAAGCACAAGGCTGGAAAAGTCCGCCTGCGTGCGCTTGTAACCGAAGGTGGCGGAGTTCGCGATATTGTCTGAAATGGTCGACAAGCGGGTGGCGTTCGCATTCAACCCCATGACCCCCGCATTCAGTGACGCGGAAATACTCATGCCAATGACTCCTGTCGCTACAACTCGCGCAAAATTCAGTCGTTTGCGTTAATAACTGAATAACGGGATGTAGAATTTGTCACTGGGTCAGGACAGTTATTGATATTCGCCTGTTCTGGGCGGCCAGCGGATCAGACAGGACAAGGGGGTCCGAGTCCGCTTTACCTGATACTTCACTAATGCGCTCCGTCGGTACACCGTTTTCGACGAGCAGCTTCCTTGCAATATTTGCTCGATCGGCTGACAGGTTCCAATTGTCATAACCCGCACCTCGTCGATAGCCGCGACTGTCGGTGTGGCCAACGATCTTGATGTGGTTCTCGAAACCGTCAACAGAGCCTGCAACATGGCCGAGCAGCTTCACAAGCACGGACGAGGGCTCGCTGCGCCCGACGGCAAAAAGCGGTGCCTGTTCGGAATCGGTGACCTCCAGGACTATGCCTTCAGCCGAAACCTTCACCTGCAAGTGTTCGGAAATCTGGCTGTCTGCCAGTTCAAGGCCCTGTTTCAGCTTGTCCAGACTTGATGCGATCTCGCTCTTGCTGGCAAGCGCCGGCGGGCCTGATTCAGCAGACGATGTTGCGTCTGTGACCTTGCGCGAGGCGCCGGTGCCCATCTTGGAGAGGGTTTCTTCGGAAAAGATCGAGGATCCGTTGAGCCCGTCAGAGCCGCCGCCGGAGATGCGGCTGATCGGAATGGTCGGGCTGAAATAGTCCGAGATACCCTTACGTTGATCTTCTGTCGTGGCGTTGAGCAGCCACATCAACAAGAAGAACGCCATCATCGCCGTAACAAAGTCTGCATACGCGACCTTCCAGGCACCGCCATGATGTTGTTCTTCTTTTCGCGCTCTCTTACGCTTGATGATCGTAATATTGGGCGTGTTGGAATATTGTTCACTCATTCGAGCCACCATTCTAGTGATCGGAATGCTGATATCATGAGTGTTCAGAAGGCTACGTTAGCACAAGTACGGAATCCGAAGACTGTTGCATAACGTTTTATAAACCAATCAAATTCAGCTTGCGCACCGAGGGTTACTTGAATCGAGGGTTGCGCGTGTCGGAAGCACTTCGGACAAAGCTGAAATTGGCCACTGGGATCGCTCCGTCCCTGTTGGACTGCAGGCCCGTCTGGTCGGCGCTGGAGACAGCCATCGACGACTGGGGCCACTCCAGCTTGGGAAATGCGGTTTCGCTGGCCGGCACGCGAATACGCCGAATGAGCGGAAAGGATGCGCTCGTCCAGCTCGAAACGTGCCACAAGACGATGTTCGTGGCTGCCGCTTCGCCGATCCTGGCGGCGATCGCGATCAACGAGGACGGCGTCAGGCAGATCGCTGACATCCGGCTCGGGAATGACGGACAGGGCAGTGATCAGGCGCCGCGCCTCTTGGTCAGGCTGCTTGCCGAACAGTCGGCGCTGCAGCTCTGGAACCGGCTGTCCTCGGAAACCTTTCTGGATTGCGCTCAGGCCAATGATACGCCTTCCGCGCAACGGATCGATACGATCGGCGCCCTTGAGCCTGAAAGCCGCTATATCGTTGCGGCATATGACCTCAGCGCGTCAGGCACGAGCGTTTCAGTTTCGCTCGTACTGGATGCTGCAAGCTTCACCGAAAACGCTCTCAAAGCGAAGCCGGCTTTCGAACCCGTTCCCGGCTCGTCGGCGCACCGGAAATTGTTGCGCGAAAGCGTCCGCTGTTCCGGCGTCCAGCTGGTCGCGGTGCTCGAGACCCTGCAGATGACCCTGGGGGACTGCACCAGGCTGGAAGTCGGCGATACCCTCGCGATTCCGGGTGTAGACCTGTCAATGCTGGCGCTGTGCACGGAGACGACCAATGGGCGCCTGCAGGTCGGCATTGGCGAAATGGGCGCCTGGAAGCACCAGCGCGCCGTAAAACTCAGTGGTCCCGTCAACGAGGGCTTTGCGAGAAAGGTCTGGGACCAGCGATGAGCGATGACAACATGACTTGGCGCGGAGTGGCATCGTGAACGCTATTGGCGGTCTGGTTATCACCGTGGTGATGGTTTTTGGCGGTTACATGCTGGCGGGCGGCAAGCTCGGCATCATTACCCACGCGCTGCCATTCGAGATGATGATCATCGGCGGGGCGGCTGTCGGGGCATTCCTCGCCGGCAATGACTTCAATACAATCAAACATACCGTATCCGATCTGGGGTCAGCTATCAGTGGTCCGAAGTGGAAGAAGAGCGATTATCAGGACCTGCTCTGCCTGATGCACGAATTGCTCAACGTCCTGAAGGAAGACCCGGTCGCAATCGAGGCGCATATTGAAAATCCCGGGGAGTCAGAGATCTTCAAGAAGTACCCGAACATCTTGAAAGATCATGCAGCCGTCGAAATGGCCTGCGACACAATCCGCACCATCATCATGAACTTCGATAATCCTCACCAGGTCGAGGAACTCCTCGAGACCCAGCTGGAGACTTTGCTTTCCGAACAATTGCATGGTGCTCATGCTCTCCAGAACACCGCTGACGCGCTGCCGGCTCTTGGCATTGTCGCGGCCGTGCTTGGCGTGATCAAGACCATGGCGTCGATAGACAAGCCACCAGAAATTCTTGGCGCAATGATCGGTGGCGCGCTTGTCGGCACCTTCCTCGGCGTCTTTCTGGCATATGGCGTCGTTGGCCCCTTTGCACAGAAAATCAAGCAGATACGTGCCGAAGAACACCACTTCTACGGAATGATCTGCAAGGTTCTTGTATCAAACCTGCACAATAACCCGGTCAATATCTGCGTGGAGGTCGCAAGGCGTCATGCGCCGACGCGCGTGCGCCCCTCCTTCGATGAGGTTGATCAGGCGATCCGGGAAATGAGGCGTGCCGCATGAGACGCTCGATGGTGGCCGGACTTCTTGCAATTGGACTTGCGGCACAGGGCGCGAGTGGCGAACCCGCTGAAGGGGGTGCAAGTGTTGAACCTGACCCGCTTGCCGAACTCGACAGGATTTTCGACCAGGCGATTGCCGAGGGCCTGCTGATCCCATCCGCAAGGTCTCCTTCGGGCACAGGACTGCCTCAATCCGAGGCGGTAGTGCCGTCACAGGACGGGTGCGCTCTGCCAGGACTGCCTGACTTTTCAGGCTACAGGAATCTCTCCGGTTACAAGGATATCCTGGTGTTGAAATCGTCGGCCAGCGCGACGGGGTCCGATGCCGACGCGGCAGACATCGCCATGGGTTACATCGCCATCGGACTTTATCAGGAAGCGGCCGCCGAGGGCGTCGGGGGAGCCCAGGGCGAGTTCATTGGTGCCGTAGCCGCACTGCTTGGCGATCGGACGCCGAACACGCCCTATTTCGAGGCAATCGCGCGCTGTCATGATGAGGGACAGCTTTGGCTGTCCCTGTCCTATCTTGCAGACGACCAGGCGCGCGGGGCTGCACTGCTTCAGGAAACTCTTGGCCAGTTTCGGGCCTTGCCATCGCAGATCCAGATTGACGCTGCGGTTCTGGCCGTGCCGTCATTGATCGACCAGCGCGAAGACACGCTGATCTCGAAACTGATTGCGGGCTTCGAACGAGAACAGATCGCATCCTCCTCGGCCCTTCGGTTCGCTCTTGCCCTGGCAGACGTCGAACGCGGCACCCCCGAAGCCGGCGAACGCTTCCAGGAGTTTCTGGTGCATCCAAGGTTCAAGGACCAGGCGCTCGCGGCACTCCTGGACTCAGCCGAGCCTCTGAGCGCTGCGCAAAAGGAAGTGTTGCTGGACGAGGTCACCAAGACCCTGGAAAGGGTCTCGACGACGAGGGGCCTGGAAGCCGAACTGGCGTTTCTCGTCGATGCGCATGTGCAGGACTCCGATTATCGTCGCCTCATCGAGCTTTCGCACCTGCCAGGCCTTCAGAATGCATCGGCACAGGCAACCATTGAGGATCAGCTCGTGCGTGCATTGCGACGTGACCTCGGTTCTCAGGAGCCAATTCGGCGCCTGGCAGCGCTCGAAGCTGCGAGCAATCTGCGCAATGAGCATCCCGGGCCACACGATGACCAGTCCCTTTTCGATCAGGCCGGGCTGGTCGCCACGCAGTACGGCCTCCTGTCACTTGTGCCTGGCCCGGGTGCCGGCGCAGAACCAAACGCTGCATTGGCCGAGAGTCGCGCGCGCATCGCCCGGCGGCGCGGCGACTGTGAGGCAGTGCAGGAAGCTTCCGAGCGTCTTGATACGAGAATTCTCAGCGAGTTCATCATGATCTGCTGGATCCATGAAGGCAATGTCCTAGCGGTCGAGGACCGGCTTGAGGGCGTCGAACTCGACCTTGATATGGCGATCGCGCTTGCCACGGCCGATGTCCTGAGCCGCAGATGGATGCTTCCCGACCGGGTCTATGCTGTTCTGGCGGAGGCCGCCGGAGCCGATGGCGGCCACCCCCAGGCGCAACAACTCATCGACCTGCGCCGCCTGCACCTGGCTGGCAAGCCGGAAAAACCTCTCTTGTCTGACGTTGCAATTCGACTTGCCGAGACGCGCAATGCCATCGAACAGCTTCAGCGAGGGCCAGGCTGATGTCGAACGCTGTCTATGCTGCAATTGCGCGCCAGGAAGGCCTCGCTCGCGAGATGCAGGTCGTTGCAAACAATATCGCCAATGCAGGAACCACCGGATACCGTGCCGACCGCGCCGTATTTGCCGAACTGGTACTCGGCACCGGCGCACAAACGCCCTCGCTGTCCATGGGTCACCTTGCCGGTCACTATTTCCAGGAAGCCGAGGGCGGGTTGCGCCGCACCGGAGCACGACTTGACCTTGCCATCCAGGGTGATGGCTTCTTCATGGTGGAGGCCCCGCAGGGTCTGAGACTGACGCGAGCCGGACATCTGCAAATATCGCCAGAAGGCCAGTTGATTGATGGCAAGGGCAGTCCGGTGCTCGACGATGGCGGCGGGCCTATCAATGTCCCGCCTGAGGCCAGCGAGATCAATGTGACGCGCGACGGTTCGATCTCGGCCAACGGCATCCTTATCGGCCGGATAGGAGTGGTCGTTCCCAACGAGCGCCTTGAGCGCGATGCAAATGCGTATTTTTCAGCGCCCGATGGGTTTCAGGATATCGAGCCGCGCCAGATCGTCCAGGGCGCCCTCGAACAGTCGAATGTCTCGCCCGTCATCGAGCTGGCCCGACTGGTCGAAGTGCAACGCGCCTACGAGGCCGGACAGGCCTTGATGGATCGTGAGGATGAACGTGTGAGCCGTGTGATCACGGCCCTCAGAGAGCAATAACGCCGCCAGCGCGCAAGGAGCCGTAGAATGAAAGCCCTTCAGATTGCAGCAACCGGGATGGCCGCGCAACAGATGCGGGTCGATGTCATATCGAACAATATTGCGAATATGAGCACGACCGCCTACCGTCCGCGGGTCGCCGAATTCTCGGACCTGATGTACCAGCAGCATCTTAGCCCCGGAACGATTTCATCCCAGGTGGGCACACTCGTGCCAGCGGGCATTCAGCTAGGGACGGGCGTTCAGCCCTCGACTGTTTCGATGCAGATCACGCAAGGGTCCCTGCGCGAAACGGGCGCAGAGCTGGACCTTGCGATCGACGGGGCCGGATTTCTTGAGGTGACGCTGCCGTCCGGAGAGTCGGCCTACACGCGTGATGGAAAGTTGAGCCGCTCGCCGGATGGCGAAATCGTCACGATGGACGGATTTCCACTCGCGGACGCGATTGTCATTCCGCAGGACGCGCGCCGCGTCTCGATAAGCCGGGACGGTGAAGTTGTCGCATATTTCGATGGAGAGGCAGAAGGCCAGCCAATCGGAACCATTTCGCTGGTCCGCTTCGTCAACGAAAAGGGTCTCGAGGCGATTGGCGACAACATGTTTCGTGAAACTGAAGCGACTGGGGCACCCAACCGGCTTGTTCCAGGAGTCGAGGGTACGGGGGTCCTTCGCCAGGGTTATATGGAGGATTCCGGTGTCGATGTCGTTCGAGAGATTTCCGAACTTATCGAGGCACAGCGGGGCTATGAGCTCAACTCCAAGGTGATCACGGCCTCCGACGAAATGCTGGCAGCAACAACGAGGTTGAGATAATCCGACAATGAACTTCGCAGCTCTTTTTCTTGCCGTTGACCTCCTGATAACCGGCGCCTCCAGTCTTCTGGCAACGGAAGTGATCCGCGCCGGCGACCGTGTCAGCCCCGCAAATGCTTCAGTCGAAGGGGGCACCACCGGTAGCTCGGAGCTTTACGGCCTTGAGGTGCGCCGGACGGTCTATGTCGGGCAGGAAATCGTCGCTTCCAATACCCGCGCGCCGCGCCTTGTTAAGCGCAACCAGGTGGTGACCGTGAAATACATCAATGGTCCCCTTGAGATCACCGCTTCCGGCCGGGCGATGTCAGCCGCAGGGCAAAACGACGCCGTGGCCGTATTGAACACCCAGTCTCGAAACATGATCCAGGGAATTGTACAGAAAGACGGAACGGTGCTTGTGAAATGAAACACTTTCTGACTGCTCCGGCCTTTGCGCTTGCCATTTCGGCGTGTGCGTCGGGCCCGGAACCCAGAGCGGAGCCGGCCATGCCGGCCCCAATTCTGCCCGAAGACCTGTCGAATCTTGGCGCGACACCAACGCCAAAGACCGCATCGCTCTGGGACGCTTCACCCAATTCACTGCTCGCGCTCAGACGCGCAAAGGATATCGGTGACCTGCTCACCGTTGTCGTGCAGATGAACGATCAGGCCAACCTGCAATCATCCTTGTCGCGTTCGCGAGAATCCGAAGAGCAACTGGACATCACCGCCTTGTTCGGCCTGCCAGACCTTGCTGGCAGCATCCTGCCTTCCGGCGCGGACCTCTCCCCCGCCTTTGATTTCGACCGGCAATCCAGTTCGAACGGTTCAGGAAGGGTCAACCGGGCCGAGCAGGTGACATTCCGGCTTGCCGCAAGGGTTGTCGGCGTGGAGCCAAACGGCAACCTGATCATAAACGGTTATCAGCAAACCCTGGTCAGCAATGAGGTTCGCTACCTCACGGTGTCAGGCGTGATCCGGTCTCAGGATATCACCCGCACCAACACCGTTTCATACGAAAAAATCGCCGACGCCCAGTTTTCCTATGTGAGCCGTGGTGAAGCCACCGGACCGAAGGGCCGGGGCGCCGTGCCGCGGCTGCTGGACAGGTTTGTACCTTTTTGAGGGGGTTGACTTGAAAAATATCATCATTGCCCTGATCATCGCGATCTGCGTGATCATGGGTGGATTTGCAGGACATTATCTCAAATCGATGCTTGCTGGAAACAGCGAGGCCACAAGCACTGCAGGACCCGGCGACCAGGAAACGGACGCGGGGAAAGGCGATGCAGGCAAGACGCAAAACACGGCCAGTGCTTCCGGCGGGCATGATGATAGCAAGAAGCAATCGCCGAGAGATACGTATTATTACAAATTCAGCCGGGAATTTGTTGTTCCGGTACTGGATGACGGCAAGGTCTCCAGTCTTGTCATCCTGAATATAAACATAGAAGCCGATTCCGATGTTTCCCAGCAGTTGTTTTCGCTTGAGCCAAAACTCCGAGATACAATAATGACCGCACTGATTCGGCTCAGCGGAGACGGATACACACTGCAGAATTTGACGGACGCGAAAAACTACGAGTCCATTCGGTCCGTTCTGCTGATGGAACTGCGAAATGTCGTGCCGTCGGGAATCCAGAACGTCCTGATACTCGATCTCGCAAAACAGGACCTTTAGGGAGGCCTCCGGAATCGGCGGAAGGCGAAGCGGGCGGTAAAACAGAAATGGTGCGGATGGAGGGACTCGAACCCCCACGCCTTGCGGCGCTTGGACCTAAACCAAGTGCGTCTACCAGTTCCGCCACATCCGCGTGTCCGGAAAGGTCCTGCTAAGCCCCGTCCGCCGGGATTTCAAGACATTCGCGCAACACCGTGGGCATAATGGTGGGAAGATCCTCGCTGATCAGCCCCGGCCCCAGCTTCGCGCCGGCCTCGCCGTGAAGCCATGCGCCTGCCGCTGCCGCCTCCAGCGCCGGCATGCCCTGCGCGCGCAGGCTGGCGATCAGGCCCGCCAGGACATCGCCCGACCCGGCCGTGGCGAGCCAGGGCGTGGCATGGGTGTTGACATATGCGCGCCCGCCGGGCTCTGCGATGACGGTATCGGGCCCCTTCAGGAGCACCACCGCGCCGGCGCGTTCAGCGGCCTGGCGGGCCGCCTCGATCCGGTTGGCGCCCGCGCCTTGTATCTCGCCAAACAGGCGCCGGAATTCCCCAGGATGCGGGGTCAGGACATCGCCGGGGCGCAGCGCTTCGAACAAGGTGGCAGGCGCGTGCGCAAAGACGCTCAGCGCATCGGCATCCAGCACCACGGCGCAACCTGTCGACAACAGGGCCAGCGTGTTGGCGCGGGTCTCGTCGCACACACCCGCAGCCGGACCGATCACGGCGCAATCGGCTTCGCGCGCAGCCGCAGCCAGCGTTCCGGGATCGGTAAAGGCGTGCACCATGATGGCCGTGACGTGTCCGGCATTGATATTGAGGGCCGACGGCGACGACATGAGCGTGACCAGCCCCGCCCCGGCACGCAAGCCGGCAATCGCGGCCAGCCGCGCCGCGCCCGTATTCGACGGCCCGCCCGTCACACAGATCAGCCGGCCGCGCGAATGCTTGTGGCTGTCGATTCCCGGAACCGGCAACAGTCCGCGCCAGAGGGCCGGCGCGTTATGGTAGCAGGCGCTGGCGAGCGGCACGCCGATGTCGGCCACCTCGACCTGGCCGCATAGCCCTGCGCCGGGCCGCAGGACATGGCCGGGGCGCAGCGCGGCGAAAGTCACCGTCAGCTGCGCCTGGAAAGCAGCGCCGGACGGCTGGGCCGTCAGCCCGTCAAGGCCGGAGGGCACATCCACGCTGAGCGTCGGCAGGCGGCGCGCGGCGAGTTCGACCGCCGCACCTTCGAGCGCGCGCGACAGGCCGCCGCCAAACAGCGCGTCG
>CAYXQV010000002.1:0-228 GCA_964467505.1 uncultured Hyphomonadaceae bacterium
CGGCGCGGCAACCACCTGCAACCGCTCATCCTCGCGCTTCAATGCATGGGCAGCTCCCATGAGAACAGGCGCCACGCTCGCGATCTCGGACGGACGACTGCCCGGCAGGACGAGCAGCAGCGGCGCACTCGCATCGAGCCCGTGACGGGCACGGAAACCAGCGCCATCGCCCGGCTCCGCGCGCGAAAGCGCCGGATTCCCGATCACGGTGACCTTGACGTCATGAGG
>CAYXQV010000002.1:238-953 GCA_964467505.1 uncultured Hyphomonadaceae bacterium
GGCTCATAAAAAGGGCGCTCAATCTCGTGAAGGCAGAGCACATGGTCAACGCGCGCAGCGAGCTTGCCTGCCCGTCCGGCCCGCATCGCCCAGACCTGCGGGCCGACGAGCTTGATCAGGCGGATATGCGGGGCGCGTGCCCGCAACCTGTCGGCAACCCGGATCATGAAGCCCCATGAATCGACCAGGATGGCCGCATCCGGCTGGCTTGAAATGATATGATCTGCCGCTTCATCGGCAAGACGGATCACTGTCGGATACACTTTCAACCCCTCAAACAGGCCGAGGATGGAAAGCGGCGCAATGTCGAAGGGCGAACGGATGCCCGACCGCGCCATCTCAGCTCCGCCAATGCCAACAAATTCCGCATCCGGACGGCGCGCCCGGACCGCCTCGATCGTCTCGTGGGCCAGAAGGTCACCAGACGCTTCCGCCGCGGTAAAATGCAGGCGCATCAGACGGCCTCCCGGCTCGCCGGCGCAGCGACGCCAAGAATGAAAACACCGCGCGCTTCCGCCTCACCCACGAGTTGGTCGCGATCGAGAACAAGCGCGCCGCCAGCTTCCACGACGATGCCGGCAAGACCTGCCGCGTCAGCCCCCCGTCGCCCGGATCCAGCCGCCATGCCTGAACGCCGTTCATGATGCTGTTCTCCGGCGCCCGGACTGCGCGAACAGCCATCGCCCTAGAGTCTCCGCGCGCGTAATCAGTATCG
>CAYXQV010000002.1:963-20877 GCA_964467505.1 uncultured Hyphomonadaceae bacterium
GACCTGCCGCGTCGGCCCCCAGAAGTGTCTTCATGCCGATGGTCGGCAGGTCCACATTGCGCGACTGGATCGGCTTTGGACATTTTGCAAGGACACCGCGGCGTGCGCCCGGCGCGCCGCGCAGCGCCCTGTCAAGCTGCGTGCAGCGCTCCAGCATGGCGTCGGTGCCCTCCTGCGCCTCGACAGCGAGCACGAGGCCGTCGCACACGACCGCACCCTGCCCGATATCCAGCCGGCCGATTTCCCGCGCGACTTCCAGCGCGGCCTCGATATCGCCATGCACGGTCCTGTCAGGCGCCGGACCGGCGATCAGACCCTCATCGGCGAGCAGGTTTTTCTGGACCTCATGAGCCCCGACAATGCGCAGGCCCTGCGCCTCGAAATAGGACAGGATCACCCGCAGCAGGGCGTCATCGCCCTTGCGTGCCGCCCTGAGCACATCGGGAAGGAGGCGCGCACCGCTCCAGTCGAGACGCAGCTTGCCAAATTCCGGCCGCCTGACAATGCCTGCAAAGACCAGTTCCTCGCAGCCTGCCGCCTTGAGCAGTTTCACAGCCCGGCCCGGCTCGCCAAGACCGACCGTTTCGCCGCGATAGCGATCAAGGCGCGGTTCGACAAACCCGTTGAGCCGCAGGATGTAAACCTCGCGGCCGTCAGCTGTCGCTGCCGCGGCCAGACGGACGGGAAGCTCGCCCAGACCGGCGACAATCCCGAGCGGCGCGCTCAAGCCGCCTCCGCGCGGCAAAGCGGACGCCGGCGCGTTCGCCTGATAAAATCGACGATCTTCATGGTGCGCGGCTCGCCATCAAACTGCGCGGCGACATGCCCGACCCGTTCGGCAAAGGCACCCTCGCTCCGGAATAGCGCGCGATAGGCCGCCCGCAACGCGTTGATCTCTGCCCTTGACGCTCCCGAACGCTTGAGACCGACCAGGTTCAGGCCATGCAGCCGGGCGCGATTTCCCTGGACAAGGCCAAACGGAATGACGTCATCGACGAGCACCGCGCCGCCGCCAACCATCGCGCCCTCGCCGATCTCTACAAACTGGTGAATGGCCGCAGCCCCGCCGATCATCACACCCGGGCCCAGCCGGCAATGGCCGGCCATCGCGACCGTATTGGCAAGGGTGCACCCGTCGGCAATCTGGCAGTCATGCCCGGCATGCGAATAGGCCATGAAATAGCAGTTCGCCCCGATCCGCGTCGTGCCGGCATCTTTCGGTGTGCCGCTGTGCACGCTCACGCATTCGCGAAACACGCAATCAGGGCCGATTTCGAGGCGGGAATGCGCATCGGCCACATAGCCCCTCACCTGAGGGCACCCACCAAGCGTTGCACCCTCATGGATCACGGTTCGCGCGCCAACCCGCGTGTGACCGGTGACACTCGCGCGCGCGCGCAATTTCACGCCCGCCTCCAGCACGACATCCGGGCCAACCTCGCAGAACGGGCCAATTTCCACATCATCTGCCAGCTGCGCGCCGTCATGGATGACAGCACCTGAATGCACGCGCGTGCTCATGTCTTGCCGCGCTGGCGGACCTGTTTGGCCACCCAGGCCTGCTCACGCATATATTGCCGCATCGGACGCGCAGGCGTCCCGCCCCAGGTCTCGCCGGCCGGCACATCACGGAACACGCCAGAAGCTGCGGCAAGGCTTGCGCCATCGCCAATCAGGACATGATCGGCAATTCCCGCGCGCCCGCCAAAACGCGCTCCGTCACCGATTTCCACCGATCCTGAAATTCCGCCGAACGCCGCCACGATGCAATCCCTACCAATGCGGACATTGTGGGCAATTTGGCAGAGATTGTCGATCTTGGTGCGCTCTCCGATGACCGTGTCGTCAAACGCGCCGCGATCAACCGTCGTGTTCGCGCCAATGCTGACACCATCCTGGATGATCACCCGGCCGAAATGCGGTTGATCGACAATGCCCTGCGCACCTGCGACGACACCAAAACCGGCTTCGCCAATCCTTGCCCCGGACGCCAGAGACACACCGTCCCCGATCAGGGCGCAAATGACCGAAGCCAGATATCCGACCTGGCAGTCGCGTCCGATCTGCACGCCCGGCCCGATCACGCTTCCCGCGCCAATCTCGGTGCCCTCGCCAATCGCGGCACCGGGACCGACAATCACGCCTGGCCCGAGACGCGCGCGGGGATGTATGCTGGCCTCAGGATGGACAAGATCCGGCTGGTCCGAGATTGTGCGCAGGCTGATCAGCCGTCTTGCGATATCGCCATGGACAAACCGGGCGCGCTCGACGATCAAGGCCGGGACACTTTCAGGAAGGTGGGCACCCGCCTCCTGCGTCACGAAACAACCTGCCGCCGAAGCGCTCACTGCGGAGGCTTCGCGCGGATCTCCGTCGTGAAAACAGACGTCGCCGGGCCCTGCATTGTGGGCCGCGGCCACGCCGGTCGCGACAATCGGACGATACTCTGCCGCGAGCCGGGCACCTGCCTCATCGGCCCATGCCCCCAGCGTCAGAGCCCCATCAACCGCATAGAACCTGTTGTCGATCGGCACGCCGTGGCCCTCCCTGCCATTTGCGGTCAGCTACTGCTGAGCCGCCTGCTGGGGAAGCCGCTCGCGCGTCACGGCGATGGACGACGTTTTTGCGTTGAGTTTTGCAATGACCTTGTCGGTCACGTCCGTATTTCCGTTCGCCATCATCACATCGCCCGCCGCCATCATGATGTCGGCATTCTCTTCCTGCATGACCTGTTCGAGAACTGGTCCCAGGGCCTGGGAGAAGGCAATCGAAGCCTTGCGCTCTGTGAGGGAAAGTTCGGTTGCCCGCTTGTCGCGCTCCTGGGAGAGGTCGGCCAGCTTGGTGCGGAAACTGCGCGCTTCCGTCTTCAGGGACTCATCGGCGCGGATCGCCTCCGGCGTCATGTTTGCCGTCCTGGCTTCGAGCGACTTGCCCATGGATTCAAGCGATTTCGCAGTCGGTTCAAGTTCGCGCTGCATCTGGCCTTCAATGGTTTCGATCTTGGCGGCAATGTCCTTGCCGGCATTGCTTTCGCGCAGGATACGCACCTGGTCGACGACGATGATCTTGGTCCCCTGGGCAATTGCCGGGGCAGCGGCTGCCGCGCTGGTAAGGACCAGTGCGAAGGCAGTCAGAATGATCTTCAGCTGGGTCATGGGAAACTCTCCTGGGGTGGCCTAGAAACTAGTGGTGGTGGAAAAGCGGAAGCCCTGAGTTTCGTCATACTCTTCCTTCCGCAGGATCTGGGAGAAATCGAACCGGATGGGTCCGAAAGGTGAATCCCAGAAAACGCTGAGGCCGGCTGACGCGCGCAGGGTCAGTTCGTCCTCGGTAAATCGCACGGCATTGAGCGCAACCCCGGTGCTGGTATCGGTAAAGAAGATCGGATCATCAACATCCTCATCCTCCAGCTTGCCAAGCGAGCCGACATCAGTGAACAGCGCGGTCTTGATGCCGTATTCCTGCGGCAGGAAGTTCGGCAACGCCAGTTCGAAAGTGCCCTGGTAATACACGTTGCCACCGAGCGAGCGCCCGCGGCGCAGGCGCACTTCATTACCGTCTGCGTCAACGACCCGGTCGATCTCGCGAGGGCCAAGGCCCGCCACATCAAAGCCGCGGAACGAGTTGCCGCCGCGGAAGAACCGGTTGTTGATCCGGACTGAGTTGTCATCGGCAAACGGTAAGATGTAACCGGCCGAGAAGCGCGAGCTGAAACGCACGCCCTTCCAGAGGCCACGATACCAGGCCGCGCTGCCCTCGGACCTCAGATAATTCACATCCCCGCCGAGCCCGGCAACATCCTGGCTGAAGGACATGTCAAACCCGCGGGTTGGCGCGAACGGATCATTCCGGCGGTCCCAGTTGATCGAATAACCGAGGATGGACGAGATTTCGGTGCGTTCGCTGTCACAGAGCGCCGGCCGAAGATTCGCCGCCACCGCGTCGCTGCAGATATCGGCGACCGACGTGCCTTCGGGCAGTGGCGACTGCGATGCGGGAACCGCCTGCTGGAAGCTCGTATCGTCGTCGGGATCGTCTGGCGTGCCATTGTCGTCCACAATCGTCTGCGTGGCAAAGGTCCCGTCATCATCATTGATCACGACCTGGTCATCATCGACATTGATCTCGTCAGACTGCAGCCGGTAGCGCAGTCCGAGATTGGTCCGCTCCGCCAGCGGAAAGCCGAGCCTGACGCCCGCGCCGAAAGTGTTGGTCTCGAAGTTCGAAAGGTCCAGGAAGTCCTGGCGCGTGGCGAACAGGTCGATCCCTGCTGCGAGGTTGCGATCAAGAAAGCGCGGCTCGGTGAAGCGGAAATCGATCAGCTGGTTCCGGCTCGAAGCGGAGACGCGCGCCGAAACTGACTGGCCCGTGCCACGCAGGTTGCGCTCGGCAATCGACGCATCGAGAAGAAAGGCGTCCACCGACGAAAAACCTGCCGCAAATGACAGCTCGCCCGTGGGCTGTTCCTTGACGTCGACGCTGACCACCGTGCGATCAGCCTCCGAGCCAGGAACCTCGGTGATTTCGACATTCTCGAAGAAGCCTAGCGCACGCACGCGATTGCGCGAGCGGTCCAGCAAAATCCGGTTGAAAGCATCGCCTTCCGAGATACGAAGTTCGCGCCGGATCACCCTGTCGAGTGTGCGGGTGTTGCCGACAATATCGATGCGTTCGATATAGACGCGCGGCCCCTCGTCGATGGCAAACGTGACATTGACCTTGTTGGTGTCGGGGTCGGCTTCGATCCGCGGACGAATATCGACAAAGGCATAACCGGCTATGCCGGCTGCGAAGGTCAGCGAGTCAATGGCATCCTCGATCCGGTCGCCGCGATAAAGGTCGCCCTCCTGGATGGAGACCGCCCCGCGCATGGCCTCACCATTCAGTTTTTCCAGTGCCGTCTCGACCTTGATTTCACCGAAATCATATTGCTCGCCCTCTTCAACCGAGAAGGTGATGTAGAAATCCTCGCGGTCCGGCGTCAGGTCTGCCACGGCAGACACGACGCGGAAATCATAATAACCATTGTTCTGGTAGAACTGGCGCAGCGTTTCGCGGTCAAATTCGAGACGGCCGGGATCATAATTGTCGTTGGAACTGAAGAAACGCCAGAGGCGTGACTGCTTGGTGACGATTTCCGAGCGCAGGCGACGGTCGGAATAAACGTCATTGCCGATGAAATTGATGGCCTTGACGCCGGTGACCGGGCCCTCGGTAACCTTGAAGATCAGGTCTACGCGGTTTTGCTCGAGCGGCTTGTATTCCGGCTCGACATTCGCCGAAAAGCGGCCCGACTGGCGATAAAGCTCCAGAATGCGCTGCACATCCGCCTGCACGCGCGCGGCCGTGAAGATACCGCGCGGCGCCGCCTCGATTTCCTCGCGAAGCTTGTCATCGTCAAGCGCACTGTTACCTTCAAATATGACCCGGTTGATGATCGGGTTCTCGACCACGCGCACGATCAGGTTGTCGCCGAGCCGATCAATGGCGACATCGGCAAACAGGCCCGTGGCGAACAGTGTTTTCAGGCTGAGGTCGATCCGCTCACCGTCGAATGGATCACCAGGCTGGAGCAGCAGGTAGGACTGGACCGTGCGCGCCTCGATACGCTGGTTGCCCTCCACGATCACGGATTGAACCTTGCCGGCTAGAGGATCCTGCTGGGCATGGGCGTCGCCGCTCACCACCAGGCCGGGTATCAGCGCAATGGCGGTGGCCATCGCCGTCGCGGAGAGAATCGATCGCATACTGGTCCTCATCTTGATGGCTGGCCCTGATGTGCCTTCAGTTTCCTGTCGCGCTCAACACGCCCGTCTCGATAATGTCGCTCCAGGTGACGACCACAAACAGCCCTATAAGCAGGATCAGTCCCACTGTCAGGCTCGCTTCCTGTATTTTGTCAGGCAGCGCCTTTCCAGTTACAGCTTCGTAGGCGTTGAAAACGAGATGTCCTCCATCAAGCACGGGCAGCGGCAGGAGGTTGAAAAGGCCGATACCCACCGACACGAGGGCACAGATGCGCAACCCCGTCCATCCAAGTGCCTGCAGCCTCTGCGACAGGCTGATATGATCAGCCTCCATGGTCCTGTTGACCACGCGGCGCGTAACGTCCCCGATCCCGACCGGTCCGGAAAGATTGCTGATCGGCTCACGTCCGGTCAGCATTCGGCCGATCATGTTGACAGTCATCGAGACGGTCTGCCCGGTTTCGCCAAATCCCGCGACAAGTGCGCTCGCCGGATTGTAGGTGCGACGCTCAAGCTGTTCGACGCGGAATTCCACACCGATTGTGCCCAATGGCTGTTGCTGGCCGACACCATTGTCGCGGATCCGGCGTTCGGGCACGAGCGTGACGTCGAGCGTATCGCCGCCCCGCAACAGTGTGATGTCGACCTGCGCTCCGGAACCCAGCTGCACAGGCAAGAGCAGGTCCATGCGATTTTCGAGCGGCTCACCGCCAACCCCGGTGATCATGTCGCCGGCCAGCAGGCCCGCTGTCGCCGCCGGTCCACCTGCCTGCACATCGACGACTTCAAGTCGCTCGCGCGGGGTCCCGTTGGCCCAGAAGATCAGGGAAAACAGGATGATCGCCAGCAGGAAATTCGCTGCCGGCCCGGCAATCGCAACCACCGAGCGCGCGCCGGGACCAAGCTCATTATAGGCCTTGCCGACCGGGCCGTCCTCGATTCTCCCGACATCTCCCGGCGCCTGCGGTTCGCCAACAAACTTGACGAAGCCGCCCAGCGGAATCCAGTTGACCCGCCAGCGTGTGTTGCGCTTGTCCTTGCGTTCGAAGATCGGCTTGCCGAACCCGACGGAGAAGGATTCGGCAGCCGCACCGAACCACCGGCCCGCCAGATAATGACCAAGCTCATGAATGATCACGACAATGCCGAGCATCACGACCAGGCTGGCAATGAACAGGGGACCTTGTGTCAGAACGCTACTCAAACCTTGTTCCTCCTGTCGCTGCCGGCCCTTGTCTTGAGAAGCTCCCCTGCAAGCTCGCGGGCCCGGCTGTCAAGGTAGGCGATCTCCTCAAGGCTCTCGCAACGCATGTCGGCGAAATGCGTAGACGGGAAGCGCTCGAGCAATTCTCCCACCACCCAGCTTATGTCGAGAAAACCGCATTCGCCCCCAATAAATGCAGTTACCGCTGCTTCGTTCGCACCATTGAGCAGCGTCGCCGCGCCATTGCCGAGCCGGCTGGCCTCACGGGCGTAGCCGACAGCAGGGAAACGCGCCGCATCGACCGGCTCGAAGTCGAGGCGCGAGAGCGCGGCAAGGTCGAGGCGGGCAACCTCGGTCCTGACCCTGTCGGGCCAGGCCAGTGCATGCGCAATTGGCGTACGCATGTCCGGCGCGCCGAGCTGTGCCAGAACGGAGCCGTCGATATAGTGCGCCATGCCATGAATGATCGACTGGGGGTGGACGAGAACATCGATCTGCTCGGCCGGCAGGTCGAACAGATATGCCGCTTCGATGAACTCCAGCGCCTTGTTCATCAGCGTCGCGCTGTCGATCGAATTCTTGATCCCCATGTCCCAGTTGGGATGGGCCTTTGCCTCATCGGGCGTGGCCTGCGCCATTTTGTCGAGACTGCACGTGCGGAACGGCCCTCCGGACGCTGTGATGGTGAGCTTTTCCACCCTGGGACGATCCTGCAAGACCTGGAAAATCGCATTGTGTTCGGAATCAACCGGCAGAATTTGCGCGCCTGATGCGCGTGCCTCGGCAAGGATCAACCGGCCTGCACAGACAATGCTCTCCTTGTTGGCCAGCGCCACCGTTGTGCCCTGGCGCACCGCGGCAAGTGTCGAGGCAAGCCCGGCCGCACCGCTGATTGCCGCCAGCAATTTCTCACACGGTCGCTCGGCAGCCTCCGTCACCGCCCCGTCGCCGCCAGCGCACTCGATGCCGCTGCCTGCCAGCGCCTCGCGAAGCGCGGGCAGAAAGCGCTCCTGGCCTATCACCGCCACCTGCGGGCGGAACCGGCGCGCCAGGGCTGCAAGCCCGGCGACATCGCGGTTCGCCGACAGGGCCACCAACTCGAAAGCCGGCGCCTGCGAGGGCGCCTCGCGGTTGGCGGCCTCGACGACCTGAAGGGCCGAGCGCCCGATGGACCCCGTCGCCCCCATGATCGAAATCGCTCTTGTACACGCCATGATTACAACCCAAGCCTTTCCGCAATTCCCGGAGCGGCCAGGAAAACTGTCACGGCCACGATGCACACTGCACCCAGCCCGTCCACCCGGTCCATCACACCGCCATGCCCGGGCACCAGCCCGCTTGCATCCTTGACGCCAAAGCGGCGCTTGAGTTGCGATTCAAAAAGGTCTCCAAGTTGCGCAACCACCGAGACACAGCCCCCTGCAAGCGCCCAGACCCACTGGCCCGCCGACAGCAGCCCCGCCGCGATGAGTCCGCACAACATGCCCGCGAACACGGCACCGATCGCGCCACTCCAGGTCTTGTTCGGGCTGTCGGATGTCAGCGCCGGACCACCGAAACCTCGCCCGGCAAAGTATGCCGCCGAGTCAGACGCCCAGACGGTCGCCATCAGGATGAGTGCGGCGCCCTGCCCGTCCCATGGCCCGCCGCGCAGCAGTTGCAGCGCAAACGGCATTCCCCCCGCATAAAGGACACCAAAGGCAGCGGTGACGCCGTCGCGCCTGTTGACCAGTGCAAACACCACCGCAGCCACGAGCAGCAGCGCGCAGAATGTCTCCACTGTCTGCAGCGGCAGGAGCAGGTTCAGACCGCCGACCGACACGATCAGCAGCCAGGCCGGGCGATGCCCGCTCATCCGGCTCCATTCGAAACCCATGGCCGCCGCAAACACGCCAGCGCCAAACGACAACCACCAGTCCCCTGCCCAGACGACATAGAGCGCGAACGGGATAAGCACCGCCGCTGAGATCACACGCAGGACAAGTTCACCAATGGCCCGGCGCCCGGCCATGATCCCGGGCACCCTATCCTGCCCTGGGCGCAACCGCGCCGAAGCGACGCTCACGCCGCTTGTATTCCTCCACCGCATCGCGCAGGGCTGCCTCGCCGAAATCGGGCCAGAGCAGGTCGACAAACACGATTTCAGTATAGGCACATTGCCAGGGCAGGAAATTGCTCAGGCGCTGCTCTCCGCTGGTGCGTATCAGCATGTCAGGATCGGGCAGGCCCGCCGTGTCGAGCGCCCCGGAAAACCTTGCTTCATCAATCTGACCGGGCATCAGATGGCCGTCGACAACATCCTGCGCCAGGCGCTGGACCGCGCGAACGATTTCATCGCGCCCCCCATAATTGAACGCAACAGTGAGGTGAAAATCGCTATTGGCGCGGGTTTCCGCCTCTGCATGCTCGACCAGTTCGCGCAGGTCAGCTGGCAGGTTGTCGCGCTCGCCGATGATGCGGATGCGAACCCCCTTGTCTTTCAGGCGTTTCAGGTCCCGGCGAACATAGGCACGAAGCAGCCCGAAAAGTGCGCTCACCTCATCGGCAGGACGCCGCCAGTTCTCCGTGGAGAAGGAATAGACGGTCAGGAAACGAACGCCGATTTCACCCGCCGCCTCGACGGTACGGCGCAGGGCTTCAACGCCGCGCTCATGGCCGGCACCGCGAGGAAGGCCACGCGCACCAGCCCACCGGCCATTGCCATCCATGATGATCGCGACATGAACAGGGACACCATCGCTGCTGCCCATCTGGGCAGCCGGGCCGGCAGCAGCTTGTGTGGCCATCAGACCTGCATGATCTCCTCTTCCTTGCCCTTCAGGGCTTCGTCGATCCGCTTGATGTGCGCATCGGTGATCTTCTGGACATCATCGCCGAGACTGCGCTGCTTATCCTCGCTGATCTCACCATCCTTTTCCAGCTTCTTGAGCTGGTCCATGCCATCGCGGCGGACATTGCGAACCGCCACCCGCGCCGCCTCGGCATATTTGCCTGCGATCTTCGTCAGTTCGGTGCGACGCTCCTCGTTCAGCGGTGGAATCGGGATGCGCAGATTGGTGCCATCGACCACCGGATTAAGCCCCAGCCCCGATTCGCGAATCGCCTTGTCCGCTGCGCCGACCACCTGCTTGTCCCAGATATTGACCGTCAGCATGCGCGATTCCGGCACGGACACCGAGGCGACCTGGCTGAGCGGCATGGACGCGCCATATGCCGGCACCATGATCGAATCGAGCAGGTTCACCGACGCGCGCCCGGTGCGCAGACCCGCAAATTCCTGCGACAGTGCTGTGAGCGCGCCATCCATGCGCCGCTCAAGATCCTTCAGGTCAAAACTCATGAGGCCACCTTCTTGCCATTCGAAATCACAGTATGGGTTCCGCGCCCGAACAGAATATCCCTGAATGCGCCCGACTGGTGAAGGGAAAACACCACAATCGGGATATTCGTGTCGCGCATCAGGCTGACAGCCGACGCATCCATCACCTTGAGGTTGCGCGCAAGCACATCCTGGTAATCGAGATGGTCATATCGCATCGCCCCGGCATCGGTCTTTGGATCAGCCGAATAGACGCCATCGACCTGGGTTCCCTTGAGCATCGCATCGCAGCCCATTTCCGCAGCCCGCAGCGCAGCGCCCGTATCGGTCGTGAAGAATGGATTGCCGGTCCCGGCCGCAAAGATCACGATCCGTCCCTTTTCCATATGCCGGATGGCCCTCCGGCGGATATAGGGCTCGCAAACCGATTCCATCGGAATGGCCGACTGGACACGCGTTTCTATGTCAAGTCGCTCCAGGGCGCTTTGCAGGGCGAGCGCATTCATTACCGTGGCGAGCATGCCCATACTGTCGGCCTGCGCCCTGTCCATTCCCTGTGCGGCGCCGGCAAGGCCCCGGAAAATGTTTCCCCCACCGATAACCAGGCAGATCTCCGCACCGGTTTCGCGGGCCACACCGATTTCGCGTGCAAAATCATTGCAGAAGGCCATGTCGATGCCGAAATTCTGGGCGCCCATAAGGGCCTCTCCCGAAAGCTTCAGCAGCACGCGTTTGTATACGAGTGCCTCGTCAGGCAAGTTTACAGGGGCGTTCATAATCGGGCTCCAGCACGGTTTTTATTGCCCTACCGGATTCCCGGCAGCCTGTCATGGGCTACCGGGCAGGAGCGTCGGTCTTGTCGCCACCGGGTGGGTGTGTCAGACGCCCTTCGAGAGCGCCTCGACCTCGGCTGCGAAATCATCCTCGCCCCTGTCAATGCCCTCGCCCAAGGCAAACCGCACGAACCCTTTCAGTTCAGCCCCATTGTCCTCAAGGAACTTGCCGACAGTGACGTCCGGATCCATCACGAAAGGCTGCTCGACAAGGACAACTTCCTTGTAGAATTTCCGCATTCGCCCTTCGATCATCTTCTCGATGACATTGTCCGGCTTGCCGCTCTCGCGTGCCTCATCGGTCAGCACGGTGCGCTCACGTTCCACCAGCGCCGGATCGAGTTCATCGACACGCGCAGCGGCGGGCGAGGTTGCGGCGATATGCATCGCCACCTTGCGACCAACACCTGCAAGGTCGCCGCCCGGACCGTCCAGCGCCACCAGGACACCGACTTTCCCCATGCCATCAGCCTCGACATTGTGGACATAGGACGCCACTGCGCCCCCGGCAGTCATCTTCTGGCTGCGCCGCAGCATCATGTTCTCGCCGATCTTCCCGATCAGCGCCTTGATCATGTCCTCGACTGTCCCCTCGCCCTGCGGCGCGGGAGCGGCCCTGAGCGCGTCAATCGAACCATCTGTGGCAAGTGCGGTCTCGACGATGCCGGCGAGGGCTTCCTGGAAACCCGCATTGCGCGCGACAAAATCGGTCTCGGCGTTCAATTCCACTACGGCGCCCGACTTGGCGTCCTTCGAAAGCGCCACGGCCACCAGGCCATCAGCCGCCGTACGACCGGACTTCTTGGCCGCCTTGGACAAGCCCTTGGCACGAAGCCAGTCAATGGCAGCTTCCATGTCGCCGTCGCATTCGACCAGCGCCTTCTTGGCATCCATCATGCCGGCGCCGGTTTTTTCGCGCAACTCCTTGACGAGGGTGGCTGTGATCTGAGCCATGACTCATTTTTCCCTTCAGGTCCTGATTTGTCGGTCGCGTCAGCTGGCCTGGTCCGTTGTCGCCGCATCGCCAGCCGGCACGCCCTGTGCGGCGTCATCGCCTTGCGTCCCGCTTTCGCTGGTCTCGTCACCTGCGTCAACACCGGCAAGGTCGATATCGGCAAGAGAGCCAATATCTTCAAGTTCGCCGAGATCCATGTCGAGCCCGGCAGTCGATTCTGCAAGCCCGTCCATGACGGCATCCGCAATCAGGTTGCAATACAGCGAAATCGCCCGCGCAGCATCATCATTTCCAGGGAACGGAAAATCGATCGTATCGGGATCACAATTGGTATCGACAACTGCCACGACCGGAATGCCCAGCTTGCGCGCTTCCTTGACCGCAATGGCTTCCTTGTTCGTATCGACGACAAAAATCAGGCTGGGCAGGCCGCCCATATTCGCAATGCCCCCAAGAGCGCGCTGCAGCTTGTCGCGCTCGCGCTCGAGATTGAGAAGTTCCTTCTTGGTCAGCCCCTCACCGCCGCCGCTCTCGAACATGGTGTCGAGTTCCTTCAGACGCTTGATCGAATGCGACACGGTTTGCCAGTTTGTCAGTGTGCCGCCCAGCCAGCGATGGTTCATGTAATACTGGGCGCAGCGCTCGGCGGCTTCCGCAATCGGCTCGGCGGCCTGGCGCTTGGTCCCAACAAAGAGGATGCGCCCGCCTTTGGTCACTGTGTCACGCACCTGGAGAAGCGCCTGGTGCAACAGCGGAACCGTCTTGGACAGGTCAAGAATGTGGATGTTCGACCGCTCGCCATAGATAAACTGGCGCATTTTCGGATTCCATCGATGTGTCTGATGTCCGAAATGAACGCCAGCTTCCAGGAGCTGTCGCATGGTAAAGTCAGGCAGGGCCATATCAATTGTCCTCATCCGGTTGGCCAGCACGGGCGTGACGGGGCATTCGCATGAATGCCCGCACCGGATGCGCCCGTGCAAAGGGTTTTGAGTTTCGGCCATAAACACATTCCGGGCCGGTTTGCAACTGCTGGCTTTTCCCCTGGCTGATCATCACGCTGCCACCACCCTGTCGACACCGGCTGCGCTCTTCAGCGCCTGCATCGCCCCAATGTCAGTGGCATACCGGCTGGGCAGTCTCAGTGTCACCACCTCCCCGCTTTCCAGCGGTAGTTCGATCAGGATATCCCCGCGGTCGCCGCCCGGGCGCGCGGCCAGCGTCTCGGCAATCCGAGCCAGTTCACCCGGGTCGGCACCCGGCGCGAGGCGCACGCGCAGTCCACCCGACTGGCGGGCAATCCGGGCCGCCGCAATCGGCTTGATGATCTCCGCCGCCAGACGAATTTCCTCACCATGACGACGCACGCTGGCCGTTACCGAAACAGCCGCACCCGGCTCCAGCTTGTCGCGCGCCTCACTCAGCGTTTCGGGATACACCATGAGTTCGACCTCGCCGGTCGGATCAGACAGTGTCAGGAAGGCAAACTTTCCGCCCCGCCTTGCCGGTTTCTCGACCCGCGCGCGCACGATGCCGACCAGTTCCAGCGCGCGACCATCCTCGGCCCGCTCGCGCACTTCCATGGAAAGCGTCACCCGGGAACGGTCGACTGACTCCAGGAGATCATCCAGCGGGTGACCCGACAGGTAAAACCCGATCGCGGCAAACTCGTGATCCAGCCTGTCCTGCGCGTTCCAGGAGGCCACGCGCGGCAGGGGCGCGCGGGCCGCCGGCTCGGCCTCGCCAAAAAGACCGCCCTGGCCTCCGGCACGGTCTTCGGCCGCACGCGCCGCCATCGCGGAAAGCGCGGGGGCCGCAGCCAGCGCCCGCGCACGGTTTGCCTCCAGCGCGTCAAAGGCACCTGCACGCGCCAGCTGCTCGAAGGCCTTCTTGCCGACATGGCGCGGATCCACACGCCCCGCAAATTCGTGCAGATCGGCAAATGGCCCGCCTTTCGCCCGCAGCGCCTCGACATGGCGCATCGCCTCCATCCCGACGCCCTTCAACGCGCCCAGCGCATAGATTATGCACCCATCGCGCACATCAAAATCCGCAGCGCTTTCATTAATGTCCGGGGGGCGCACCTCGATCCCGAGCCTCCGCGCTTCCTGCAGGAAGGCAGCAAGCTTGTCGGTATTGTGAACATCGAGACTCATCGAGGCCGCAAGGAACTCCACCGGGAAATGGCGCTTGAGATAACCGGTATGATAGCCGATCACGGCGTAAGCTGCCGCGTGCGACTTGTTGAAACCATAACCGGCAAATTTCGCCATCGTGTCGAAGATCGAATTGGCAAGATCTTCCGATATGCCCTTCAGCCCGGCCGCGCCTTCGACAAAGCGTGCGCGCTGGCTGTCCATCTCTTCGGCCTTCTTCTTGCCCATGGCCCGGCGCAACAGGTCAGCCTCGCCGAGCGAATAGCCCGCGATTTCCTGGGCCATGCGCATGACCTGTTCCTGGTAGACCGGGACCCCGTAGGTCGCTTCCAGGATTGGTTCGAGATCGGGATGGTCATAAGTGATCGTCGATGGGTCGTCCTTGCCCTGGACATAGACCGGGATGTTGTCCATCGGTCCAGGGCGGTAAAGCGAGATGATCGCAATCACGTCCTCTATGTTGCCCGGCCTTACCTTGCGCAGCGTGTCGCGCATGCCGGCGCCTTCCAGCTGGAAGACACCGAGCGTGTCGCCCGAGGCCATCAACTCATAGGTCTGCGCATCGTCGAAACTCGACCATTCCGGACCGACATCACACCCGCCGCGCCGGATGAAGTCCAGCGCGCGCTGGATCACGGTCAGTGTCTTGAGCCCGAGGAAGTCGAACTTGACGAGCCCGGCCAGTTCCGCCCATTTCATGTTGAACTGTGTCGCGGGAAGATCGGAACGCGGATCATTGTAAAGCGGCACAAGCTCGCTCAGCGGCCGGTCGGCAATGACCACACCGGCCGCATGCGTTCCCGCCGAGCGATAGAGCCCTTCAAGCTGCAGGGCGATCTCGAGCAGTTCGCCGACCCTCTCATCCTTCTCGATCTCGTCATCGAATTTCGGCTCGTCGTCGATCGCCTCTCGAAGTTTCGGCGGATCGGCAGGATTGAACGGAATGAGCTTGGCAAGCCGGTCGACCTGCCCATAAGGCATCTGCATGACCCGGCCGACATCGCGCACCACGGCCTTTGCCTGCAAGGTGCCATAGGTAATGATCATCGCCACGCTGTCTGCACCATACTTGTCGCGGACATAGCGGATCACCTCGCCGCGCCGCTCCTGGCAGAAATCGATGTCGAAATCGGGCATCGACACACGTTCGGGATTAAGGAAGCGCTCAAACAGCAGATCGAAACGCAAGGGGTCGAGATCGGTGATCAGCAATGACCAGGCGACCAGCGAGCCAGCACCCGAGCCGCGCCCTGGCCCAACCGGTATGCCCTGCTCCTTGGCCCATTTGATAAAGTCCGAAACGATCAGGAAATAACCCGGAAAGCCCATTTTCCCGATAATCGAAAGTTCGTGTTCAAGGCGCTCGAAATAGGCTTCGCGCGCGGCATAAAGCTGCGGTGCCTGCCGAAGGCGCGCCTCCAGCCCGTCAGACGCCTGCTGGCGCAGGGCCTCCAGCTCGGACATGTCGCCATCGGCAAAGCGCGGCAATATCGGCGCATGGGTTTGCGCCCTCACCGCGCAGCGCCGGGCAATCTCCGCCGTCATGTCCAGGGCTTCCGGAAGGTCTGCAAACAGCGCGGTCATCTCGTCTGCGGTCTTGAGATATTGCGAGGGCTCCGCGCGCGGGCGATCCTCCTCGCCAAGATAACGACCATGGGAGATACAAAGCAGCGCATCATGGGCCCGCGCGTCCTGCGCCTTCAGGAAGCGCGCATCATGAGTGGCAACCAGCGGAAGACCCAGCTCATAGGCCAGCTCGACCAGGACGGGCTCGCTCGCCGCCTCTTGCGGCGTCCCATGGCGCATCAACTCGACATAACACCGATCAGGATAGGCCGCCGCGAGCCATTCAAGCTCTGCGCGGGCCTCATCGGTCTTGCCGCGCGCAGCCAGCTGTCCCGCGCGCCCCTGGCTGCCGCCGGCAAGCAGGATAAGCCCGCCTGTGCACTCGGCCAGCCAGTCGCGCTGCAGGCACGGTTCTCCATTGGCTGCTTCGAGATAGGCCTGCGAGGAAAGCGCCATCAGCCGGCGATACCCGGTCTCATCCTGGGCGTAGAGCGTCACGCGGGAAACAGGCTCACGTGGCCCCGGCCCCAGAAGGTCAAAACAGCAGGCCATGACAGGCTGGACGCCGCGCCCGGACAGGAGTTCGGAAAGCTCCAGCGCACCGAACAGGTTGTTATGATCGCTGACGGCCAGTGCCGGCATCGCGTGTTCCACGGCCCAGTCGGCAATATCTGCCGGTGTGATCATGCTCTCCAGCAGCGAATAGCTGGAGCGGACCGCAAGATGGATAAATGGCGAATCAGTCATGCAACACGGGCCTCCTCGTCATCACAGTGCCGGTCGTGCCAGCCTGCGACAAACCCTTCCGTCTCCGTGTACGCTCTTTGTTCCAAGTCGCCAAGAGGTCTCGCAGACCTGTCCACAGCCTTTTGCGCCCGGCTCAGACGCTCGCGGATTCCTTGCGGGCCAATGCCACGACCTTGCCTTCGTCAATGGTCACGACGCGGTCCATATGCCGGGTGAGGTTCATGTTGTGAGTTGCAACCAGGACGGCTGCACCCTCTTCGCGGGCCATCTTGATGAGGGTCGCAAAAACCCTTTCCGTCGTCGCCGGGTCGAGATTTCCAGTGGGCTCGTCGGCGATCACGAGACGCGGATCATTGGCCAGCGCCCTTGCAATCGCAACACGCTGCTGTTCGCCGCCCGATAGCTGGCCGGGCTGGTGATGGCCGCGTTCCGAAAGGCCCATTTCGCCAAGCAGGGCCGTCGCCTTCCGTCTTGCCTCATCACGGCGCGCGCCTGCGATCATCAGCGGCATGGCGACATTGTCGAGCGCGGTAAATTCGGGAAGCAGGTGGTGGAACTGATAGACAAAGCCGAGTTTCAGGCGCCGCAGCGCGGTACGCTCGCGTTCGCCCAGTGTCTGGCAATCGTCTCCGTCAAGGCGCACCTGCCCGCTGTCAGGCCGCTCAAGCAGCCCGGCTATGTGCAGCAGGGTGGACTTGCCCGAACCGGACGGGCCGACAAGGCCGACCATTTCGCCGGGCGCCAGGCTGAGACTTGCCCCGCAAAGGACGTCGAGAGTCTTTTCGCCGGACTGAAAGCTGCGCCGGATGTCGATGAGGTCGAGAACACCTGCCATCATTCGTACCTCAGTGCCTCCACCGGGTCGATATCGGCGCCGCGCCAGGCCGGCCAGACCGTGACCAGCACCGAGACCAGCGCCGCCCAGATCGCCGAGCCGAACACTTCCAGAGCCGACAGGCGCGCCGGCAAGCCCTCAAGGCCATACGTGTCGGGATCGAAAATGGTCACGCCAACCTGGCCCAGCGCCCATTCGATATTCGGGATATTCAGGACGGTGACCACGCCGAGCACCATTCCGACCAGCGCGCCGGTCAGCCCCAGCGCACCACCAATCATCACAAAGACCCGCATCATCGCCCCGCGTGAGGCCCCGATCGTGCGCAGGATGGCGATATCGCGGGTCTTGTTCTTGACCAGCATCAACACGCCGGAAATGATGTTCATCGCGGTGATGGCCACCAGGACCATCATCACCAGCCGCATCATGTTGCGCTCGATATTCAGGGCGTTGAAATACTGCGCGCGCTGGGCCTTCCAGTCATACATGTAGACCGGTCTTGCCAGCGCCTCGTCGATCCGACGCATGGCCGTCTCGGTTGCCATCGGATCTGAAAGACGCACGTCGATCGACTCATAACGCCCCTGTTTGCGGAAGAAGACCTGTGCCTGCTCCATCGGCATCAGCGTATAGATGCGGTCTAGTTCCACGCTTCCGGTGCGAAACAGCCCGCCGACCGTATAAAGTTTCGAGCGCGGCGTGCTGCCAAACGGGGTCGAGCTGGTTTCAGTCGAAATCAGCCGTACCTCGTCGCCCGGTCGCACGCGCAGGTCGCTGGCCAGGAACGCACCCATCAAGATGACATCGCCGCCATTGCGGCCATCTCCGAAACCGGCGGCCCGGGCACTTTCGGCGGCGCCGCCGTCTTCGAGGAACTCCAGCGCGTCAAGCTCCGCCATCGTGATGCCTTTCACAAGGGCCCCGCCCGACGCGATATTCTGATTGGTGGCAAGCACCTGTTCCTGGATGAAGGGATAAGCCCCGGCAATGCCCTGTATCTGCGCGATCTGCGAGACCATGGCGTCAGCTTCTTCCTGCGGCAGATCCTGCACGGACACGATCACATGGGGCTGGCCACCCAGCAACGCATCCAGCAGCGTGGCGCGGAAACCCGCCATGATCGACATGATCACGATCAGCGCCCAGACGGCCAGCGCAATGCCGGCAAAGGAGAGCACCGCCGTGATCGACAGCCCGCCATGCTCGCGGCGGGCGCGGACATAGCGCCAGGCAAGCGCACGCTCCAGCGCGCCGAAGGGACCGGCCCGTGTCGCCATCGCCTCGCTCAACCCTCGCCCATCAGCTTGTTGAGCGCGGCGTCCAGGCTGATCTCCTCGGTATCTCCAGTGCTGCGGCATTTCAGTTCCACGACACCATTCTTCAGGCCCCGCGGCCCGATCGCCACCTGCCATGGCAGACCAATCAGGTCCATGGTCGCAAATTTCGCGCCCGGCCGCTCATCACGATCATCATACAGCACATCGAATCCGGCGTTTTGAAGGCGTTGATAGGCCTCCTCGCAGGCTGCACGGCAAGCGTCATCGCTGGCACGCAGGTTGAGCAGACCGACATCATATGGCGAAACCGAAGCCGGCCAGACAATGCCCCTTTCGTCATGAGAGGCCTCGATGATCCCGCCGACAAGCCGCGACACGCCGATGCCGTAGCTGCCGCCATGTATGGCAGTCTGTCCGCCATCACCGGTCTGGACCATCGCCGCCATTGGCGCGGAGTATTTTGTGCCGAAATAGAAGATATGCCCGACCTCGATGCCGCGGGCTGCAACCTGTCGGTCCGTTGGCAGTGCGCCGAAAGCCGCCGTGTCATGCTTCTCGTCGGTGGCCGCATAATAGTCGGTATAGCGCGACACCATGGGTTCCAGGTCGCCCTCGAAATCAAGCCCGAGGCCGGGCGCAGGAAGGTCGAGGATCGCCTTGTCGAGAAAGACCTCGCTCTCGCCTGTCTCGGCCAGGATGATGAATTCATGGCTCATATCGCCGCCTATGGGCCCCGGATCGGCCTTCATGGGCACCGCGGTCAGGCCGAGCCGGTCGAAACAGTTGAGATAGGCGCAGAACATCCGGTTATAGGACCGGCGCGCGCCGGCCTCGTCGACGTCGAAGCTGTAGGCGTCCTTCATGTAGAATTCGCGCCCGCGCATCACCCCGAAGCGCGGACGGATCTCGTCGCGGAACTTCCATTGCTGGTGATAGAGGTTGAGCGGCAATTGCCTGTAGCTCTTCACATGCGCGCGGAAGATCTCCGTGATCATCTCTTCATTGGTCGGCCCGTAAAGCATGTCACGGTCATGGCGGTCCCGGATGCGCAGCATTTCCGGCCCATAATCGTCATAGCGCCCCGATTCGTTCCACAATTCAGCCTGTTGCAGCGTCGGCATCAGCATTTCCACTGCGCCGGCGCGGTCCATTTCCTCGCGCACCACCTGTTCGATCCTCTTGAGGACGCGAAAGCCCAGCGGCAGCCAGGCATAGATGCCAGCCCCTTCCTGGCGGATCATGCCCGCGCGCAGCATCAGACGGTGGCTGACA
>CAYXQV010000002.1:20887-34495 GCA_964467505.1 uncultured Hyphomonadaceae bacterium
CCGCCGCATCGGCGGGTGCTTCCTTAAGGACAGGCAGGAAATAGCGGGTGAGGCGCATGGGGCGTTCAACCTCGTTCTGATTTCGGTTTCACCTGAAGGCGGTAAAGCGGTGTGGCCGTTTTGGCTAGGGGGCACGCGGGAAAGTGTGACGCGCTCTTTGGCCCTTCGGGGCCGTATTGTGGGGGCCGCAAGCAAAGTCCGGGCACGGTGACAGATCAGGGCAACCCCCGGCATCCATTACCCGTAGAAAAAGATCTCCAGGTAATCGAAGAAAAGCGTCGAGACACCGACAAGACCAGTGATTGCCAGGGCCCCGATGCTCGCCCAGAGCGCTTTCTTCTTCAGCATCGGATTGACCGGCGCACCCTCTTCGGTCCCTTCGACCGTGGTGTCATCTTCATACTGTCCGCGCACCCCGATGGGCAGGACAACGAAGAAGCAAAGCCACCATATGATGACAAAGATGATGATCGCGCCGGTCAGGGTCATCAATGGGCCTCTTTGGGCGTTTCCATCAATTCGATCAGGACACCATTGGAATTCTTCGGATGCACGAAGATGATCGGCGTGCCATGGGCACCGATGCGCGGCTCGTTGAGCACCGTGGCCCCGCGCGCCTCCATTTCCCTGACGGCTTCATGAATGTCGCGCACCTCGAAACAGACATGGTGCTGACCGCCCTTCGGGTTTTTCTCGATGAAATTGTGGATCGGGCTGTTTGCGTCCAGCGGCTCGATCAGTTCTATCTGGCTGTTGGGCAGGTTGACGAAACACACTTTCACACCCTGTTCGGGCATGTCGAACGGCGTGGTAATATCGCTCGCGCCATAAAGGGTCTTGTAGGTCTCCACGGCATCGGCGAGATCGGGCACGGCAATGCCGACATGGTTCAGCGGGCCGATCTTGAATTCGCTCATTTGTCGTCTCAGCTCCTCAGCACGGTTATGTCGATCACCGGGCGGCGTCCGAAGATGCGCTCGGCTGTGCGGCGAACGGCCCGGCCGAGAACACGCTCGACCGCCTCGTCGTCTTCCAGATCGTTGCGCTTCAGCTTCGACAGCGCAAGCTCTCCGGCCTCATCAATCGCATCAAGGCTCTCATCTGCCAGCCGCCCATCGGGCTCACTGAGCCCGCGGGCCGTGGTCACGGGACCATCGGTGATCCCGTCTTGCTCATCGATGGCCACGCTGACATGCAGGTAACCATGATTGGCAAGGCGCTTTCGTTCCGACAGGCCGCCGGCGGCTTCCGGCACCAGAATGTCGCCATCAAGCATCAGTCGACCGGCCGGCACAAGATCGATGATCTTCGCCTCGCCCGGGGCAAGCTGGACCATTTCGCCATTCTTCGGCGCTACGGCCTCGGGCACCTGCAGCGAACGGGCGAACTGCGCATGCTCCAGCGTGTGGCGGCGTTCGCCATGCACCGGCACGGAAATACGCGGGCGAACCCAGCCATACATGCGCGTCAGCTCATTGCGGCAGGGATGTCCGGAGACGTGGATCGGATCGCCGCCCATCCGGTCGGTAATCACGCGAATGCCCATATCGGCCAGGGCATTCATCATTGCGAAGATGCCCTTTTCGTTTCCGGGAATGACGCGCGAGGAAAACACCACAGTGTCGCCCCGGCCGAGCGCGACATTGCGATGGTCACCGCGCGCGATGCGTGACAGGGCTGCGCGTGGTTCGCCCTGGCTGCCGGTACACAGATAGAGAATACGGTCCTGCGGCAGGGAGCCGGCATCTGCCTCGTCGACAAAATCGGGCACGTCTCGCAGGATTCCGGTCAATTTGGCGGCATCCGTGACCTTGTGCATCGAGCGGCCGACAAGGCAGACGCTGCGCCCCGCCGCGCTTGCGGCCTCGACGATGGATTTCACCCGCGCAACGTTCGAGGCGAATGTCGTGACCGCCACGCGCCCCTCAAGACTGCCAATCAGTTCCCTGAGCGAGTCGCGCACCGTGGCTTCCGATCCGGCCTCACCCTCCACGAAGACATTGGTGCTGTCGCAGACCATTGCGAGCACGCCGCGCTCGCCGAGCGCCGTCAGGCCGGCAATGTCAATATCACCGCCAATCGTCGGGTCCGGGTCTATCTTCCAGTCGCCTGTGTGCAGGACCAGGCCAAGCGGGGTCTCGATCGCCAGTGCATTTGGTTCGGGGATCGAATGGGTCAGCGTGACATAGCGCACCTTGAAGGGCCCCGCCTCGACCTCTGCTTCCATCGCGATCGTGTGGAGGATGCGCTTATCGTCGAGGCCATTTTCACGCAGCTTCTGGCGGACAAGCTCGGCAGTAAAAGGCGTGGCATACATCGGCGCGCGGGTCTTCAGGCGCGCATAGAGCAGGCCTGCAGCGCCAATATGGTCTTCATGCGCATGGGTCAGGAAGATCGCCTCGATCTCCTCATCGGCGAGAAAATCCGGGTCCGCGCAGATGATGTCCACACCGGGCGTCGTCTCATTGCCGAAGGTCACGCCAATGTCGGCGATGATCCAGCGCCGGTCATCGGGCGGACCATAGCCATAGGCATTGAGGTTCATGCCGATTTCCTCGCAACCGCCAAGCGGCAGGAAGACCAGCTGGTCATTCTTGGTTGTTTGGGTCATGCTGCTCGCGATGTGTTGCGTTTGTAGATCTCAAGTAGGCCGCGAATTGTCACATCCTGGTCATAGATGTCGATTTCGCTGCTTTCCCCCTCAAACAGCGAGGCGATACCTCCGGTGCCGATCACCGTCATCGCTGCACCATATTCCGATTTGACCCGGCGGATCAGGCCGTCGATCAGTTCGACATAGCCGAGAAAAATACCCGATTGCATGGCGCTGACCGTGTCCTTGCCGATCACCTTTGCAGGGCGCTGGATTGCGATGCGTGGCAGGCTGGCGGCCGCATCATGCAGGGCTTTCATCGAAAGGTTGATCCCCGGCGAGATGATGCCACCCTCGAACCCGCCATCAGCCCCGACAATATCGAATGTCGTCGCGGTGCCGCTGTCGACGACGATCAGCGCGCCCTCATGGGCGACATGGGCGCCAACGGCATTGACGAGCCGGTCGGCACCAGCCTGCTCGGGCCGGGCAATGCGCACGTCCACGCCGAGCCGGACACCGGGCTCTCCGACCAGGAAGGGCTCGCAATTGAGATAGCGCCGCGCAAGGTTGCGGAAATTGAACTGCGACTGGGGAACCACATTCGACACGATGCAGCCATCGATCTCGCCGAAGGGCACGCCTTCAAGCCGACACATCTGCGACAGCCAGATGGCATAATCATCGGCCGTGCGCGTGGAATCGGTATGACTGCGCCAGCGCGCCACCCAGTCATTGCCGTCATGAATGGCGAACATCGTGTTGGTGTTGCCCACATCTACCGCCAACAGCATCGCTTCAGGCCCTCCTGACCAGTTCAACATCGCCCGCCCGGATCACCTGGCGGGCACCATCTGCCATTGACAGGACCAGCCCGCCATCCTCCGCGAGGGTTTCAAACACACCCTCGACGGGCCGGCTGCCCACAAGCACGCGCACAGGGCCGCCAAGCCCCTCGCCCCGCGCCAGCCAGTCGCGCCGGGTCGCGGCAAAATCGGTGCGCGCCTGGTCCAGCCGCAAGGCAAAGGCGCCGCGCAGTTCATCCAGCACCATGTCGACCGACACGCTGTTGTCACCGCGCTGGTCTGCAAGGCAGGTCGCCGCCTGCCCCATCCCATCGGGCACATCCGCCACATTGATGCCGATCCCTGCCGCAATCCAGACATCACCGGAGGTTTCGCCGCTCTCGACCAGGATCCCGGAGATTTTCGCACCATCAATGCGCACATCATTCGGCCATTTCAGGGCCATCTCAGCTGACGGGGCGAAGCGCGCCAGCGCGTCATGGACGCCAAGGGCGGCCGCAAAGGGAACACGCGTGGCGACGGCAAGCCCGCCCGGCTCGCGAAAAAGGGCCGTGGCGAAGAGATTGCCGGCTGGCGACACCCATTCACGCCCAAGCCGCCCGCGCCCCGCTGTCTGTGCGCGCGCAGCGATCCAGCCATCCTGGAAATCTCCGGAATTCGCCCTGCGCCGGGCTTCCTCATTCGTGCTGTCCAGCGTGTCGTGCCATAGGGCGGGCCAGGTCCGGCTCAATTGACCAGTCCTGCTGCCGCGAGACTGGCCCATCCCGTCAATGTCCCGATCATGGCGACAAGTACCGGGAACATCAGGAGACCGGAAATCCCGACAGCGGTCGCCAACGATGCTCCGGTCGGCTGGAACGCTTCACGCGGCTCGTTGACCCACATGATGATGATCAGCCGCAGATAATAACCCAGCGACACGACCGACGCGATGACCAGCAGGATGACCAGCGGCAGCAACCCGGCCTGCAGCCCCGCCTCGATCACGGCCAGCTTGGCAAAGAAGCCGGCAAGCGGAGGAATGCCAGCGATCGAGAAGATGATGACCGTCAGCGCCAGCGTGATGCCCGGACGCGACTGTACGAGCCCGGAAAGCTCGTGAATGTCCTCGACCATGCCGCCACGACGCCGCATTGTCAGCACACCGGCGAACATGCCGAGCGCGGCAATGACATAGATCGTCATGAACACCAGCAGGGCCGGCGCGCCCAGATCGGCACCAGCCGCCACCGGGATCAGCGCATAGCCCATGTTTGCAATCGAGGAATAGCCCAGCAGGCGCTTGATATTCGTCTGCAGCAAGGCGCCGAAGCTGCCGACGAGCATCGAGGCACCGGAGATGATCGCGATGATCGCCTGCCAGTCGGCAAGCCTGTCGCCAAAGGCCGTGAACAGCAAATTCGCAAACACGATCATCATGGCCATTTTCGGCGCTGCGGAGAAGAAGGCGACCACCGGTGTCGGTGCACCTTCATAGACATCAGGTGTCCAGACATGCATCGGCGCGGCCGACACCTTGAAGGCAAGCCCGGTGATCATCAGGACAAGCCCGAAAAGGAGACCGATTTCCGTTTCGGCGCGCGCAATCTCGACAAACAGCGTCGTGCCGGTGAACCCGTAGACGAGCGAGGCACCGTAAAGCAGCAGCCCGGAGGCAAGCGCACCAAGCACGAAATATTTCAGGCCCGCCTCGGCAGAGCGCGCACTGTCGCGATGGAAGGACGCAAGCACATAGGAACACAGGCTGAGCGTCTCGATGCCCATATAGAGCGTCATCAGGTCGCTGGCCGAAAGCGTGATGCCCATGCCGAATGCCGCAAAGACCATCAAGAGCGGATATTCGTAGCGGATCGTTTCATGGCGCGCGAAAAAATCCTCGCCAATCCAGAGCGCCACGCCGGCCAGCGCAAAACTGACAATCTTGGCGAAACTGACAAAGCTGTTGGTCGACACCAGCCCCATGAAGGCCTCGCCGCCCTCGAAGTTCAGCCAGGCGATGAACGCCGCAATGAAGAGGGCAGTCGCGCCCAGCTTGAAACTGATGCGGTTGAAGCCTTCCCCGATCAGCGCGCCGGCGAGCACGCCGGCAAGGCCCACACAGACAAGCCAGAGCTCTGGCGCAACAGTTTCGAGTATGGCCGTCCAGTCAAGCATGGTCTCAGCCTCCCGCCATCAGGTTGAGCATCCGCAGCGAGGAAAACTCGGTAATGTCGAAGATCAGTCCCGGCTTTACGCCCAGCAGGATGACGAGCACGCCGAGCGTGACCAGCGAGATCATCTCGCGCCCCGTGATATCGTCCATCTCACTGACTGGCACCGGCAGCGTCTCGCTCAGGCGCCCGAAGATCGTCCGCCGGTAGAGTGTCAGCATGTAGACTGCCGAGAAGATCACCCCGAGTGCAGCCCCCGCTGCCGCCCAGGTCGAGGCCTGGAAGCCGCCGATCATGGTCAGGATTTCTCCGACAAACCCGCTGGTTCCGGGAAGGCCGACATTTGCCATCGTGAACAGCATGAACACGGCCGCATAGACCGGCATCGTGTGAACCAGCCCGCCATAGCTCGCGATTTCCCTTGTATGGGCGCGGTCATAGACAATGCCGACGAGTAGGAACAGCGCACCGGAGATAAGGCCGTGCGAGATCATCTGGTAAACTGCACCCTGCACGCCGACCTCGGTAAACGAGAACAGCCCCAGCGTGACAAACCCCATGTGCGCGACGGAGGAATAGGCGACCAGCTTCTTCATGTCTGTCTGGCGCCAGGCGACAAGTGAGGCATAGACAATGGCGATCACCGACAGGGCAAACATCATTGGCTGGAACATCTCGCTGGCATCGGGGAACATCGGCAGCGAGAAACGCATGAGGCCATAGCCGCCAAGCTTCAGCAGGACGCCCGCCAGGATGACAGAGCCGGCCGTAGGCGCCTGGACATGGGCATCAGGAAGCCAGGTGTGCACCGGCCACATCGGCAGCTTGACCGCGAAACTCGCAAGGAAGGCAAGCCACAGCCAGGTCTGCGCGCCCGGCGTAAAGGCCGTCTTCTCCAGCACTTCAATGTCGCTGGTTCCCGCCTGCAGGTACATGTAGACAATCGCCGCCAGCATGAAGAGCGAGCCCAGCAAGGTGTAAAGAAAGAACTTGAACGAGGCATAGATCCGGTCCTTGCCGCCCCAGACACCGATTATGATGAACATCGGGATGAGGCCGGCCTCGAAGAAGATGTAGAACAGGACGATATCAAGCGCGCAGAAGGCGCCGATCAGGAAACTCTCCAGGATCAGGAAGGCAACGACATATTCCGTCGCGCGCTCCTTGATCGGACGGCGCACGACGCTGCCCGATTTCGACGTCTGCGGAAAGCTGGCGAGAAAGCAGAAGGGCATCAGCAGCGTGGTCAGCAGGACCAGCATCACCGAAAGCCCGTCCACACCCATCTTGTAACTGATACCGCCATACCAGGCATGGCTGCGCACGAACTGGTAGCCCTGTTTCGACGGGTCGAACGCGACCAGCACGGCAAGCGAGACCACGAAGGTCGCAATCGAGATCACCAGACCCGCCGTCAGCGCCTTGCGCCCGTCCGGGTCGCCCTCACTCGACGTGGCCGCACGCACGAGCATGATCAGCAATGCACCGGCCAGCGGCAACACCATCATCGCCGTCAGGATGGGAAAATCCGACATCAGCCTGCCCCTCCGGCTCGCCAGTAGAGCACACCGCCGAAAACCAGCGCCGCCCCAATCATCACAAAGGCATAGTGGTAGAGATACCCGGTATGCATCGCCGACAGCCGCCGCGCCCCCCAGCGCGCCGCCGAGGTCAGCCCGTCAGGACCAAGCCCGTCAATGATGCGCTTGTCCCCGGTCTTCCAGAACAGGTTTCCAAGCCATGCCGAACCGGCCACCAGCGTGGCGTTGTAGATCTCGTCAAAATACCACTTGTTGTAGAAAAGCGAATGTAGCGGTCCGCCCGAATCGGCCAGGCGCTTGCCGACGCCGCGATTAAGCAGATAGGTGAAAGTGGCGATGAGAAAGCCGATAATCGTCACGATGACCGGCGCCCAGAACAGCCAGGCAAAGCCCGGATCTTCCTTCAGGACATCGATATCGTGGATCACGTGATTGCTTTGCGCTCGGTGCAGCGCCTCGCCCCAGAAACTCTCGCCATGGTGGAACATCGGATCATAGAAGATCCAGCCAGCGAAGATCGCTCCCAGCGAAAGCAGCATGAGCGGCACCAGCATGACCCATGGGCTCTCATGGGGATCACCATGCGCCTGCTCGCCATGATCTGCGTCATCGCCCGCATGCCCGTGCAGGTGGTGCGCCCCGGTATAGGGCCCGTGAAATGTCATGTAGATCAGCCGCCAGGAGTAGAAGCTTGTCAGCGCGGCAGCGAAAAGGCCGAACCAGAACGCCATCTGGGCATAGCTGACCCCCGCCTGGCCCGCCGCAAAGGCGCTCTCCAGGATCGCATCCTTGGAGAAAAAGCCCGAAAGCCCCCAGACATGCGGCCAGCCGATGCCGATGATCGCAAGCGTGCCAACCAGCATCGCGCCATAGGTCAGCGGCATGAACCTGCGCACCCCGCCCATATGGCGCATATCCTGCTCATGATGCATGCCGTGGATGACCGAACCGGCACCAAGGAACAACAGCGCCTTGAAAAAGGCATGGGTGAACAGGTGGAACATGGCCGCTTCATAGGCACCGACGCCGGCTGCGAAGAACATGTAGCCAAGCTGCGAACAGGTCGAATAGGCGATGACGCGCTTGATATCATTCTGCGCCATGCCGACCGTGGCGGCATAGAGCGCGGTGACAGCCCCGACCACGGTGATCATCGCCGACGCGAAGATCGTGTATTCGTAAAGCGGAGAGAGCAGGCAGACGAGATAGACACCGGCTGTGACCATGGTCGCAGCATGGATCAGGGCCGACACCGGCGTGGGGCCCTCCATCGCATCGGGCAGCCAGACATGCAGGAAGAACTGCGCTGACTTGCCCATCGCACCGATGAACAGCAGCACGCCGATCAGTTCGAGAATGTTCACGCCCTGGCCCAGGAACATGATCTGCGCATCACGCACACTGGCGCCCGCGAAATCGACAAATGGCGCAACCCCTGCAACATCGAAACTGTTGGCGCGGATCGCCTCCATCATCGGCGCAAACTCGACCGTGCCGAAACAGAAGAAGACCGCCATGATCCCAAGCGCGAGCCCGAAATCGCCAATGCGGTTGGTCACGAAGGCCTTGATCGCCGCATCATTGGGCGCCTTGTTCTGGTACCAGAAGCCGATCAGCAGGTAGGATGCGAGACCGACACCCTCCCAGCCGAAGAAAAGCTGGATGAAATTGTCCGCGACCACCAGCATCAGCATCGCGAACGTGAACAGCGACAGATAGGCGAAGAAGCGCGCCCGGTGCGGGTCCTCGGACATGTATCCCCAGGAATACAGGTGCACGAGCCCCGATACGCTGGTCACCACCGCCATCATCACGATGGAAAGCGCATCCACACGGATCGCCCAGTCCGCCCTGAACGTGCCGACCTCGATCCAGTTCGTCAGCGCCAGGACTTTCGTGCCGTCGCCAAGATCATGAACCGTGAAGAACGTATGGTCGAACAGCTGCCACAGCGACAGGATACCTGCCGCCAGCACGGTCGCGGTGGTGATCACCATGGCGCCGCTGTCGCCAATCTGCTTGTGCAACAGCCCCGCCACCAGCGCTGCAATTCCCGGCGCCAGGACAATGAAATAGATCAGCGGGTCTGCGAGCATTGTCGGCTATCCCTTCATCAGGTCGATCGACTCGACCGAAATATCGCCGCGCAGGCGGAAGAAGACGACAAGAATGGCCAGCCCGACAGCTGCCTCGGCAGCCGCCACGGTCAGCACAAGCATCGCGAAGATCTGCCCCGCAATCGTGCCTGAAAAGACCGAAAAGGCCACGAGGTTGAGATTGACCGACAACAAGATCAACTCGATCGCCATCAAGATGACGATGATGTTCTTGCGGTTCACGAATATGCCGACCACGCCGACCGTGAACAGGAAGGCCGACAGGCCAAGATAATGGGTAAGGGTCAGGTCCATGGCGCTCAGATCCCCTGTCCGGGTTTGACATCGACAAGCTCTGTCGCATCGCTGCGTCGCCGACCCGTTTGCCGGGCAATGTTCTGGCGCTTCACCCCGGGCCTGTGGCGCAGTGTCAGCACGATCGCCCCGATCATCGCGACAAGCAGGATGATTCCCGCCATCTGGAACAAGAGCAGGTAGTCCGTGTACATCACCAGCCCGATCGCCTCGGCATTGCTTTCGGCCCCCGGCGATGGGCGCGGGCGCGGCGGCTCTGCGCCAGCGGCAACCGATGCCAGGACAATCTCGGCGAAAAAGGCGATCCCGACGAGGACAGCGAATGGCAGATAGGAAAGGAAACCCTGTTTGAGCTCGACGAAGTCGACATCCAGCATCATCACCACGAACAGGAACAGCACTGCGACCGCGCCGACATAGACAACCACCAGCAGCATGGCGAGGAATTCTGCCCCGATCAGGACCAGAAGGGCTGCAGCCGTGAAGAAGCTGAGGATCAGCCACAGCACGGAGTGTACCGGATTGCGCGCAGCAATCACGAAAACTGCCGCCGTCGCCACGATCACGGCCAATGTCCAGAACGCAATGACTTCCAAGGTCGCACCAGGCCCTTCCAAGCCGCTTCAAAACTGTCGGGCAGCCCCTGCCCCTCAATTCAGGTCAATGCAAGACGGAGGACCCGCCTTGCGCGCTAGCGCCGCGCCGCTCCTCTTAACGATAGGGCGCGTCGAGTTCCAGATTTTTCGCGATCAGCCGCTCCCAGCGGTCACCATTTTCGAGCAGCCGGTCCTTGTCGTAATAGAGCTCCTCGCGGGTCTCTGTCGCGAACTCGAAATTCGGCCCCTCGACAATCGCATCGACCGGGCAGGCTTCCTCGCAGAAGCCGCAATAGATGCATTTGACCATGTCGATGTCATAACGTGTTGTGCGGCGAGAGCCGTCGGCGCGCGGTTCGGCCTCGATCGTGATGGCCTGCGCCGGGCAGATCGCCTCGCAAAGTTTGCAGGCAATGCAGCGCTCCTCGCCATTTGCATAGCGCCGCAGTGCATGCTCGCCCCTGAATCGCGGCGAGAGCGGGTTCTTTTCGAACGGATAGTTCACGGTTGCCTTGCGGCGGAACATCTCCCGCAGCGTCAGGAAGAATGCGCTGACGAAATCGGTCAGCAGCAGGCCGCGAACGGTCTGGGCGAAACTCATGACTGCACTCCGGTGTAAACAACAAAAGCCGACACGACCACGACCGCGCCCAGCGAGGTTGGCAGGAAAATCTTCCAGCCAAGGCGCATGAGCTGGTCATAGCGGTAACGCGGCACCATCGCCTTCACGATTGCGAACATGAAGAAGCAGAGCAGCATCTTGAGACAAAACCATGCCAGCGCAGCCAGGCTGACCAGAAGTGGCGCAAACTCTCGCGCGGCATCTCCGAGCGGTATCGGACCATGCCAGCCGCCCAGGAAGAGTATCGTCATCAGGGCGCACATCAGCATGATGTTGAGATATTCGCCCAGCATGAAAAGCAGATATGGCGTCGAGCCATACTCCACCTGGTAACCCGCAACCAGTTCGGACTCCGCCTCGGGAAGATCGAAGGGTGGCCGGTTGGTCTCTGCCAGGGCCGAGATGAAGAAGATCACGAACATCGGCAGCATCACGATGATCATCGGAAAGTGATCGAGCGAAAACACGTGCCAGGTATGGATACCGCCCGCCTGTGCATTGACGATGTCAGTCAGGTTCATCGATCCGACCAGAAGGATCACCGTCACAATGATGAACCCGATCGACACCTCATAGGAGACCATCTGCGCCGCCGAGCGCAGCGAGCCGAGGAACGGGTATTTCGAGTTGGACGCCCATCCGCCCATGATGATGCCGTAAACGCCCAGCGATGAGACGGCGAACAGGTAGAGAATGCCGACATTGATGTCGGAAACCACCCAACCCGGCGCGACCGGAACCACCGCCCAGGCAATGAAGGCCAGAGTTGTTGTCAGGATGGGCGCAAGAATGAAGACGGTCTTGTTCGCGCCCGCCGGAATGACGATTTCCTTGAGCAGGAACTTCCCGAAATCGGCAAAGGACTGCAGCAGGCCGAACGGCCCGACCACATTCGGCCCCTTGCGCATCATCACTGCACCCCAGACCTTGCGGTCCATCAGCAACAGGAAGGCCAGCGACAGAAGCAGGATGATCATGAACAGGGCAATCTGTCCGATGACCGTCAACGTGCCGCCAAGGGCACCATATTCCTGGATGAATCCGCTCATGGAAGCCCGCCTACTCCGCTGCTACCGGGCTGGCAAGCCCTGCAGCGAGAACGGAACACTCCGCCATTGTCCTGGAGGCGCGCGCGATCGGGTTGGAGAGGTAGAAATCGTCGAAAACCGGCCCGAAAGGCACCTGCGATAGCGCTTCAGAGGCGCCGGGGATGTCGCGTAATGCCGCAGCCCCGCTCGCGCCCGGCGCAAATCCGATGCCGGCAAAGATGCTGGGCCGGGTCGCAGCCTCGTGGCCCGCATCAGCACCAGCTTCGACAGGCGCACGCAGGACCTCGCGCAGCGCATCGGCCGAATCATAGGCCAGCGGCTTGCCCATCACCGCTGAAAGCGCCCGGAATATCGCCCAGCCCTCCCGGGCCTCACCCTTGGGCTGGACGGCCCGCGTGGTCATCTGCACCCGGCCCTCCGAATTGACATAAGTCGCGCTCATCTCCGTATAGGCAGCCGCCGGCAGGATGATGTCTGCCCGGTGCGCGCCCGCATCGCCGTGCGAGCCGACATAGACAACCTTCGTGCTCGCCGGCAGGCGTGAGAAATCCACATCGTCGGCGCCCAGCAGGAACAGTGTATCAACCGCCCCCGACAGCATGGCCGCCGTATCTGCGCCGCCTTCGCCAGGCACAAACCCGACATCCAGCGCACCCACCCGGCCGGCTGCGTTGTGCAGCACACCGAACCCGGCCCAGGCGGTCTCCGCCTCGCCTTCGATGACCGCGCCGACCTCGTGGGCCAGTTCCAGCGCTGCCTGGAGCACCGCGTCGCCATCCTCGCGTGCAAGCGCGCCCTCACCCAGGACAATCATTGGCCGTTCAGCCTTTCTGAGTGTCTCGTGAAATTCGGTGTCGCGGATTTTCTCAAGGCTTTGTGGACCGGCGCCGAGATAGTCGTGCTCATAGGTCAGGTCGACCGGCTCACCAATGACACCGATCCTGAGCGTGTCGGCCAGCCAGGCCTTGCGAATCCGCGCATTCCAGACTGGCGCCTCAACACGCGGATTGGTCCCGATCAGGAGCAGTGCATCAGACTCTTCAGCGCCCATGAAGGTCGGGTTGAGAAGATAGCGCTCGCGCACGCCGTCCGCGCCATAAGACGCGCCTGCCGGGCGGCAGTCGGTGCTTGCCATGCCGAGCATTCGCGCAAGGTCCAGCGCGGCTTTTGCCTGCTCGACCTCGATAAGATCGCCGGCGATCATTCCGGCCTTTTCGGGAGCCGCCAGCGCGCCCTTCACCGCCTCGAATGCCTCGCCCCAGCTGGCGGCGCGCAGTTTGCCGTTTTCGCGAACATAGGGTCGGTCGAGGCGCTGTCGCTGCAACCCGTCCCAGACAAAGCGCGACTTGTCGGAAAGCCACTCCTCGTTGATTTCCTCATTGACCTGCGGCATGATCCGCATCACCGCCGTACCCTTGGCATCGACACGGATGGCCGCGCCCATCGCGTCCATCACATCCACACTCATTGTCTTGCGCAGCTCCCAGGGGCGCGCCTCGAACGCATAGGGCTTGGAGGTCAGCGCCCCGACCGGGCACAGATCGATGACATTGCCCGACAATTCAGACGTCAGCGATTTCTCCAGATAGGTCGTGATCTCGGCATCCTCGCCACGCGAGATCATGCCGATCTCTTCCACGCCGGCCACTTCGGCGGCAAAGCGCACGCAGCGCGTGCACTGGATGCAGCGGGTCATGATCGTCTTGACCAGCGGGCCCATCTCCTTGTCCTCGACCGCGCGCTTGTTGAGCGCAAAGCGTGAGCCGGCGCGGCCATAGGCCATGGCCTGGTCCTGCAGGTCGCACTCCCCGCCCTGGTCGCAAATCGGGCAGTCGAGCGG
>CAYXQV010000003.1:0-8884 GCA_964467505.1 uncultured Hyphomonadaceae bacterium
GTAAAAAGGCGCCCCGCGAGGAGCGCCCTTTCTGAAATGCCTGTCATCAGACTGAGCGACGGATCAATTCGCACCCTCGGCTTCGGCTTCACCCTCGGCTTCAGCTTCAGCTTCACTGGCAGCCTCGCCAGCCGCTTCCGCTTCACCCTCGGCTTCCGCTTCGGCATGGTCATATCCGGCTTCCGCTTCACCCTCGGCTTCGGCTTCGGCTTCGCTCACCGCTTCGCCGGCCGCTTCCGCTTCGCCTTCGGCATGCTCGTATCCTGCTTCGGCCGTGCCCTCGACATATTCGGCGGCAGCCTCAGTCTCGGCTTCCGCTTCCGCAGACGCGTTCTGAGCGACTGATGCACCTGACTGATCGCTTGCCGCGTTGCTGTCGCTGTCGAGCTGGGAACAACCCGCAGCCAGAACCAGCGCCGGGGCGGAAAAGGCCAGGGCCTTTGTCAGCTTCGCGAGCAGTTTGTTTCGCTTGTCGTCGGCCATGGGAACCTGCCTTTCGTTTGGATTGCGGTGGTAAGCATACCTGCAAGCGTGCTTAGGGTAAACAGTGCACCTTGGCGATCCTTTTCTTCTGACGATTTGTTGAACACGGTGCCAATCGGCTGATGAGGCGTCTCGCCGGGAACTGCTCCAGCAGGCTTTCTGAAAAACCCAAAGGGACTGTTTCTGAAACGACCCCGGACATCCGACTGTCCCGGGATCTGCCTGTTTGCGGCCCCCACACGTGCGAGACCCCGGATCAGGTCCGGGGTGGTCGGTGTGGGAAGGACTGTGTTCAGACAGGCGAGGAAATTCTGGAGACCTGGTTTTCACCAGCCTGCTAGTCCTGGTCCGGCAGGCCCTGGTCCATCGAGCGGGCCGGCTGGGCGCAGTCGCAGCCCACTATCTTTGCCGGAACACCGGCCACTGTGCAGCGTGCAGGCACGTCCTTGAGCACCACCGAGCCGGCAGCCACCTTGGCCTCGTCACCGACGCGGATATTGCCGAGCACTTTCGCGCCGACAGACAGGAGCACGCCATTGCCGATCTTGGGATGGCGATCGCCGACCTCCTTGCCGGTGCCGCCCAGGGTCACGCCATGCAGGAGCGAGCAATTGTCGCCGACCATGGCGGTCTCGCCGATCGTGATGCCGCTGGCATGGTCAAACATCACGCCTGTCCCGATCCGGGCCGCAGGATGGATATCGACTGCGAACAGTTCCGAGGCCCGGCTCTGGAAATGGAAGGCCAGCGTCTCACGTCCCTCGCGCCAGAGATGATGGGCGATGCGATGGGTCTGCAGGGCAAGAAAGCCCTTGAAGAAGAGGAAAGGCTGCAGCAAGCCCCGGCAAGCCGGGTCACGGTCAAGCACCGCCCACATATCCGCCTCCGCCGCCTCGACCAGCAAGGTATCATTGTCGAATGCCCGCTCACAGATGCGCCGCACCTGCAGCCCGCCCATATCCGGCCCGGCCAGCTTTTCAGCAAGGTGATAGGAGAGCGCCTGGCACACCGAATCATGGCTGAGGATCGCGGCATTGATATAGCTGCCGAGCGTTGGCTCATCGGCCGCTGCGGCAGCCGCTTCGAATTGCAGGCGCGTCCAGGCCGGTGGCCGCGCGCCGGTGTCGGGATTGTTGCTCATCATGCAGGGCTCGCAGTTTGCTTGTCCGCCCGCAGAAGTGGGCCATCCGGTCGCAGCTGACAAGGGGCGACGTCAGCGGCGCGCCCAGCACTCACTGCCTGGTCATCGGCGCATCGGCCGAGCTGGCCTTGACCGATCGCTCCGCCGGCTTCGATACCAGCCAGCCGACGGTGAAAGGAATGAGAATTCCCGGCAGGCCTTCATAGATCTGCCCGTGCCATCCCAGAGCGTAGCGCCAGACCAGGGCGATGGCCACACCGGCAAACATCAGTTCAATCGCGTGCAACTCACTCAATTTCCTGTTGAGCGCATACAATGCCAGAAGCGGAGCAAATGCGCTGGCAAGCGTCGACCAGGCGAGGATGACAAGTGCGAACACGCTCTGGCTCCCCGTCAGCGCCAGGAACAGCGCCAACAGCGTCACAAAGGCCGTGGCCGCCTTCAGAAGCCAGGGGCTCTCCAGGCGCTGGGGCAGGAGATCATGGGTGATCGCCGCCGAACAGGACAGGACCACCGAGTCTGCGGTCGACATGGTTGCCGCAAAGATGCCCGCCAGGATCAGGCCAACCAGAATATCCGGCAGCAGCATCTGCGCCATGCGCGGCAGGGCCAGCTCCGGATCGATCTCGCCAAGCTCGGGCAGGTACACTTTCGCCAGCAGCGACAGCCCGGCTGCAAGAATATAGAACAGGACGAAGAACCCATAATACCACGCGCGGGTGCGCGCCATGTGCGCCTCATTGTCGAGCGACATGAACCGCACCATGACATGCGGCTGGCCGACCACTGAAAACCCCGCAAACAGCCAGCCCAGCACGAACAGTCCAAGCCCCAGCAGGCCGGTCGGCAGAAGCTCGTCAGGCTCCGGCAACAGGTTGAGGAATGTCCCGCCATCCATCGGGCGCAGCGTCTCGACAATGCCGCTCCAGCCCCCGGCACCGGCAAAACCGACAAGGAACAGCACCGACAGCGCCGCAAGCATGCAGATTGACTGGATCGCATCTGTCCAGATCGAGGCACGAATGCCACCGGCCATCGAATAGGCCAGGATCATCGCGGCCACGGCCACGGCGCCCAGCCGCGGGTCCAGCCCCAGCACACCTTCCAGCGCCTTGCCGCCGGCAGAGATCTGCGCGCCGGCATAGGCGCCGAGAAAAAGCACCATGATGATCGCGGCCCGCCTTTGCCAATGCGCGAAATTCGTTCCGTGCCAGTTGGCCATCACCGAGGCGAAGGAGGCTTCGCCCGTCACCCCGGTCGCATGACGCAGCTTCCTGTGAATGAATGTCGAGCCCAGATAGTCCCCGACGATCCAGCCAAACATCAGCCAGACGGCCGACAGTCCCGCAGTGTAGCCATAGCCAATCACGCCGATGAACAGGTAGCCGGAATTGTTGGTCGCCACAGCCGAAAGTCCGGTCAGCCAGGGTGAGACGCTCTGGCCGGCAATGTAATAGTCCTTGCGCTCGCCGGTCGCGACACGCGCCGATGCGAGCCCGACCGCGAGGAACAGTGCGAGAATGACAAGGAAGCTGACAAGTATCATTGCTGAGTGTCGGGGCGTTATTGTTTCACGCGCTGCCTTGCGCGCCCGGCGGGGTCGCCGGTTCGGGTCTGATGTCGTCGGTGTCGTCGAGATAGGCGAACAGATCGAGCTGCTCGTCCTCAGCGCCGCGTGGGTCAAGTTCGGCCACTGACAGCGAGGTTGCCGGTACGAAGCCGAAGCTCTCCTTGTCCTGGCTGGTCACCTGCGGCCGGTCGGCCCGGCGCAGGACCATGGCCAGCAGGAGCAGCACGAAAAAGCTGCCCGAAAACAGGAACAGGCCGCGATCGCCGAAGGGCAGGCTCATCGCCAGTCCGGCAACCAGTGGCCCGGCAATGGAACCTGCGCCCCATATCAGCAGCATGCCCGCCATCATCGGCGTCGCCCTGCCCGGCCCGGCGCGGTCGGCAGCATGTGCCACGGCAATGCCGTAAAAGCTGAACGCACCCGCACCATAAACCGCCGAGATGGCAAGTGTGCCGACAAGGCCAAACCCGGTGCCGACCATCAGGAAGGCAAGCGAGGCCACAGCACCCAGCGCGGCGCAGGCTGCAATGACAAGACGCCGGTCCAGCAGGTCGGAGACCGCGCCAAAGGGCCACTGGGCAGACATCGAGCCGGCGATCAGCGCGGCGTTGAAATAGGCCGCCATCGCAGCGGGCCGCGTCTCGTCCAGAGAGCTTGCAAACACGGGGTAGAGCTGGCCAACGCCATTATTGATCATGCCGGCGCTGAAGGCCGCAATCACCGCCGCAGGCGCAAGTGACCACAGCTCACGCGGGCCGAAGGGTTCAGGCGAGGGCGCGTCAGGCTGGCTGCGACGCGTGGCGGCCACCGGAAGCAGCGAGGCGGTAAACAGCGCGGCTGCGAGCATCAGCCCCGCTCCGGGCTGGCCCGCCAGCAGGGAGATGAGAAACGGACCGGCCACGACGCCGGACTTGGTCACGACATAATAGAAACCGATGACGCCGCCGCGTTGGTCGTCCGGAGCGGAGTCGGCAATCCAGCTGTCACCGACTGTCATCAGACCTGCGGCGCAAAGGCCCACGACGAACTGCAGCAGTGCCCACCATATCAGGGCCGGGCTGATCGCAAATCCGAATGCCGCCAGGCTGGCAATCGCCGCGAATATCGCAAAGGCCCGGATATGCCCGACCATGCGGATCTCGTGGGCCGCGCTGAGGGTGCCGACAAGGAAGCCCAATGCATAGGTGGAGGTGACGAAACCGATCCCGGCAGTGGAGACATCACCGGCGCGCAGGGCCAGGACGATATAGACGGCAAGTCCCGAAATGGCCGCCTGCAACAAGGTCAGTCCCCCCGTGACGGTCAGGACATTGCGATAGCTTGCCACCGCGTCCAGCCGGCTGCGCGCGGGTTGCGCCTCGGCAGGGACCGGCGCGACCACTTCAGGCGACAGACTTCAGCGCGCCACAGGCGACCTTGCCGGCTTCCTGCGGGGAATATTTCTCGACCAGGCAGGCATGAAGGGCGCGCACGGCCTCATCGAAACTGTCCTCGTCGATGATGATCTGCAGGTCGATATCGCGCATCAGCTGGTGAATGCCCTTCACTTCGACGCCGGCCGCATTGAGGGCAGTTGCCGCGCGTGCGGTCAGTCCCGGCAAGGCGAGATCGCTGCCTATGACCGATACGATCGCCACCTCGGTCAGCTGCACCGCCGCGTTGGGAAAGCTCTCCTCGAGATCTGCGACCACATGTTTCACGGCCTTGCGGGTACCTTCCACATAATGAATGATCGTGTTCGCGTTAGAACACTTCGTGACAATGCGCACGCCGTGGCGTGTGAGCAAACGCAAAGCCTCAGCATCGTAGCCTTTCACGCCGACCATGTCCTGCTCGAAAAGTTCCAGAGCCACAATATTCTTGATACCGGTCACGATCTCGGCGCGCGGCGCGTCGGAGACATAATCACCATCGATCACCGTGCCGGCGTCCTGCGGATCGAACGTGTTTTTTACCCGAAGCCGGATGCCGGCCTGGCGCAGTCCCTTGGCGGCGGCTGGATGAACCGCCTCCATTCCCATGTTCGACAGCTGGTCGGCCACGTCATAATTGGTCCGGCCGATCTTGATCACCTTGTCTTCACCCACAAGCTTCGGATCGGCGCTGGACAGGTGAAACTCCTTGTGAATCACGGCCTCCGCAGCCCCCGTCACGATCGCAACATGGCTGAAGGTGACCTCCGTATAGCCGCGGTCAAACGTCTTCACCATGCCTTCGCTGGCCGAGGCATAGCCGGTGACGATGGGCAACTCGCGGGCAAGATCAATCTTTTCGAGGCCCTCACTGATACGTTCATCGAGGTTGAGATCACGCTCGTCGCGCCATCCCGTAAGGTCCACGAACTGGGCATTGACCCCCTTCTGGCGCAGCAGCAGCGCGGTGTTGTGGGCCGAATGCGCCTCGCCCAGCGCCGACAGCATCTCTCGCACGGTGATCAGGTGCTCATCAAGCCGGAACTGGCCATAGGAACACAGCCTGTGCAGGTCGATCAGGCAGTTGCGGACACCTTCGATCCGCTCACGGACAAAGGCGTCGGCCGCCTCGCAATCAGCATGGTCGCCGAAGACCTCGCGATTCTTCTGCATCATTGCCTCACCGATCCCGGTGATCGCGTCGCTCCAGGCCCATTTGCTTTCAGCGCCTGAAAACAGACCAAAAACGCCCGGCTTGCCGGACTTCTTGTGCTCGAGAAGCCTGTCCGTCATGCCGGCATAGGCCGAAACGACGAAGATCCGGTTATAAAGTGCCTCGCCGGTGCGGCCATTGATCAGCACATTGTTCAGGATGACATCGGTATTGGCAATCGACGTGCCGCCGATCTTTTCGACAGTGTGGGTCATGGGAGAACCTCCCTCTTGGTCTGGGGCGCAGATGGCATGGGCCTTTGCGTATGGCGCAATGACAGTTCAGGCCAGCGCGCCCCGATTTGAAAAAGTCAGTCGTTTCCGACCGTGTCGCGCTGTCTGTTCAGCGTGCTCCAGGTCACTGACAATCATTCGCGATGCTCCCTCGGCTCAGGCTGCATCACGCGCATATGCTGCGGAGATTTTCGCCACAGCGGCGGTGAGGATGTCGAGACCCGTTTCCAGATGTGCATCGGAAATGGTCAGCGGACACAGGATTTTCACCACCTCGTCCTCGGTGCCCGAGGTTTCGATGATCAGGCCATTGTCGAAACATTCCGCGCAGACCTCTCCGGCCAGTTCGCCGGACGCCATTTCGATGCCGGTCATCATGCCCCTGCCCTTGACCTTGCTGACAGTCTGGTTGGCCGCTGTGATTTCCGCCAGGCGGCGCCTCATCAGCGCGCCCTTGCGCTCGACCTCGCCCTGCAGCGCATCGTCGCGCCAGAACAGCTCCAGGGCCTTGGTGGCTGTCACGAAGGCATGGTTGTTGCCGCGGAAGGTGCCATTATGCTCGGCCGGTTTCCACTGGTCGATTTCAGGGCGGATCAGGGTCAGCGCAAATGGCAGGCCCATGCCGGAGAGCGACTTGGCGAGGGTCACCATATCGGGCTTCACGCCGGCCTTTTCGAAACTGAAGAAAGTCCCGGTGCGCCCGCACCCAGCCTGGATGTCATCGATGATGAAGATCACACCATGCTTGCGCGCAATCTGCTCGATCCTGCGCAGCCAGGCATCCGAAGCGACATTGAGCCCGCCCTCGCCCTGAACCGTCTCGACGATGATCGCCGCAGGCTTGTCGAGCCCTGACGAGGCATCATCGAGCCTGCGTTCCAGCAGGTCGGCGGTGTCGATATCGGCGCCGTAATAGCCGTCATAGGCTTCATGCACCGTGCCGCACAGCGGCAGGCCGGCCCCGCCGCGCTTGCCGGCATTGCCGGTGCACGCCAGCGCGCCCAGCGTCATGCCGTGAAACCCGTTGGTGAAGGCGATGACATTGTGCCGGCCCGTGACTTTCCGTGCGAGCTTTAGTGCCGACTCGACGGCGTTTGCTCCGGTCGGCCCGGTAAACATGACACGGTGGTCCATCCCGCGCGGCTTCAGGATGACGTCCTCCATGGCATGCAGGAATGCCTCCTTGGCGCCGGTATGCATGTCAAGGCCATGGGCCACGCCATCGCTCAAGATATAATCCACAAGAGCCTGTTTCATTTCGGGATGATTGTGGCCGTAATTCAGTGTCGAACAGCCGGCGAGAAAGTCGATATACTCGCTGCCATCCTGCGTTGTCAGCGTCGATCCGCTGGCCTTCGTGAACTGCACCGGAAAGGCGCGGCAATAGCTGCGCACCACCGATTCGCGTCGTTCATAGATTTCAGGCGGGGTCATTGTGTGGTCAGTCATGTCTGGCTCCGTTACAGAGAAAATCGTGTGAGGGGTGAAATGCCGCGCAGGCGCGCGATCGGTCAGGTCCGGGCTGAAAGCGCGCGAGCGCCCAAGGCGCGATCAAACGGGCCGATGGTGACGAGGACTTCACTGGCATGGCGGCCACGGAAATGGCGGGTCTCGTCGAACCCCTCCGCTTCCGTCAGCTCGGCGTCGAGGGCACGTGCGATCGAACCGAACAGCCCCCAGGAGGCGTCATTGTCCTGCGTGATGGTCGTCTTCAGCGACGTGACGCCGTGGCACTCCTGCCGCACGAAGATATCCGCCAGCATCCGGTGGGCGAGACGCTGGCCCCTGCCCTCCTCATGGACCGCGACCTGCCAGAGGAAGAATGTCTTCGGCTCGTGCGGAATGATATGCCCGGAAATCCAGCCAACCGCATTGCCGGCGCGCCTTGCGAGCGCACAAGTGCCTGCAAAGTGCGAACACTGGATCAGGTTGGCATATAGCGAGTTCGTGTCGAGCGGCGGACAGGCCGCGATGAGGTCGTGCACATCGCTGCCATCCTCGGCAACTGGCGCGCCGATCTGCATCCCGCTCCAACGCTCGCAACCTTCGGGCTTCTTTTCTGACAATCTGCGGGATTCATCCTCCCGCGTTGCGCGCACCATTTCTGCGCCCTCCTGATAGCTCCTTTCTTACTTAGTCAATCGAACTACTTATTAAAGCCCGAAATCATCAGCTTGGAGAGCAATTGGAGTTGATTTTTCCGAAAAACCTGTTCTCGGGCCAATCAAAATCAGATAGATTCGGATGGATCCTTCTGTTTTGAAGAGGGCTGGGCCTTTCATGGTAGCGCGCTTTACTTAGGTCATGTATGTTTCCGAAGCGCAGCCTCAGCGCTTGACGAATCCGCGCGCGCGGGGCCTCAATCCACGTGCATTTACCGTCAGGTTCGCCCTTTTATCGAAACGGAGTTGAGACGTTGGAAAATCGCGCCCAGACCGCCCTCGTCGCACTCAGGCAGATCCTGCGCGCGACCGAGTCCAATGTGCGCAGCCTTGCGGCATTCTCAGGGCTCACCGCCTCCCAGCTCCTGACACTCCAGGTGCTGAAGAAACAGGGCGAAACCCTGGCAGGCGACCTTGCGCGGGCGGCGCAACTTCGACAGGCGACCATGTCGGCCCTGCTCGACAAGCTGCAGGGACGCGGCTTCATTGTGCGCAGGCGCAGCGACAGCGACAAGCGCCGGGTCTGGATTTCGATCACACGCGAGGGCGAGGAGATGCTCAGCGGCGCGCCCGACCTGCTCCAGGACATGTTTCTGGAACGCTTCAACAAGCTGGCGGAATGGGAACAATCCTTTCTGATCGCGGCCCTTGAGCGCATCTCGTCGCTGCT
>CAYXQV010000003.1:8984-34096 GCA_964467505.1 uncultured Hyphomonadaceae bacterium
CGCAGGCAGAGTTGGCGCGAAACTTGTGTGGCCTTTCACCGAACGACCTGATTCGGGAAATGGGCCGAGAGACATGCAATATAAATCCATCGCACATGATGATCCCGGCACGGCAACAAAGCGGGCCAGCCGCCGAAGGCCATCGCATGGCACGCCCGATGCGTGGCCCGATCGCACCTCGCGGCTCCTGAAGCGCTTCATGGACCTTGCGATTGCCATCCCGGCACTGATCTTCCTTGCCCCGATCTTCCTGATCATCGCGATCACTGTGTTCATTGATGATGGGCGCCCGATCATTTTCAGCCAGAAGCGCCGCGGCCGGAACGGTCGGTATTTCACCTGCTACAAGTTCCGAACAATGGTGCCCGACGCTGCCGAGCGGCTCGAAGTCCTGCTCGCCAGCGATCCGGCGAAACGCCGTGAATGGGAGGCCGATCAGAAACTGAAGGATGATCCCAGACTGATTTCCACCGGCAAGTTCTTGCGCCGATTCAGCCTCGACGAACTGCCGCAGCTGATCAATATCATTCGTGGCGAAATGTCGGTTGTCGGGCCGCGTCCGATCGTCGAATCGGAAGTCAGGCGTTATGGCGAGGATATTGTCCACTATGATTCGGTGCGCCCCGGCGTGGTCGGGCTGTGGCAGATCAATGGCCGTAACAACACGACCTATGCCGAGCGCGTGAAGCTGGACGTGAAATATGCCGCGACGCAGTCTTTCATCGTCGATCTCTGCATCCTGATGAAATCGATCCCGGCAGTTCTCGGCCGGAACGGCGCGTATTGAGGCCGGGTCCACAGGGCCTGTCGCCTCGCACGACGCGTACCTGCATTTCGCACCGATCCATCAGTCATGCGCGACCGCGCTACCGCGCCCGCATTTCACGCCTTTGCTGGACAAGGAAACCCGCAGCCCATGACATGTGCATGATGCCGGCTGCCAGCCCGCAAAACAGGCCACAAAGAGACCTGTGCCTGAATGCCAGCAAGGCCGTTACCGCGCCAAGGGCGCCGATATAGGCAAGCGGATAGGCCAGCATCCACGGCCACACCGGTGCCAGAATGAAACAGGCCACCACGGCAAGAAGATTGCCAACCGGAAACAACTGCCTGAGTTTCATCGCCATGGCGTGCTTTCTGACAGTGCGTGCGCGGCCCTTGCCATAATTGAAATACTGCCGAGCGAGCGCCTGCAGACTGGCGCGCGGCTTGTAGCACAGGCGGATACCGGCATGCATGTAGATCGCGCCGCCCGAAGCGATCAGGCGGGCATCGTACTCGGCGTCTTCATTGTGGGAAAAGCCCGCATCATAGCCGCCAAGCGCATTGAACACGTCAAGCCTGAAGCCGGCATGATGGCCATGATCGACATATTGTGACCGCCGACCGCCGCGATGCGCTGATCCGCCCGAACCGAAAGGCGTGTCGACCACCCAGGCATTCGCCTTCTGAAAGCAGGTCTCACCCACCGCATCCATCGGCACCACGAGCGAGGCGACATTGCGCGCGGCGAGTTCGTCTGCCACCCGCGTGACATAGCCCGGCGGATAGATCGAATGCGCATCGCAGCGCACGAGAATTGTCCGCCCCCTGCCGAAGGCCTCCGCAACGCTGTTCACGCCGGCCGACTGCAGCCGGCCCGGATTGTCGATCCAGGTCAGGTTGTCCAGCTTTTCGGCAAGCTGGTCGAGTTTCTCGCGCGTACCATCCGTACTGCCGCCATCGGCGACGACAAACTGCGCCAGGGCCAGCCGCGCATCACCTCGCATCAGAGAGTCGATACAGCCCTCTATATGCTCTGCTTCGTTGAGCACGGGTATCGCCACGACGATCTCGCCGGGCTCGACACATGGCGCCGCATGGCCATCATCTTCTCCAGGCCCAGCCTGATGCATCCTTGTCGCTCTCTCTTTCGTGCCGGACCGGAAAACCAGGCCCAGCCAAATGCCCCATTCCAGAACACCCGGTTCCTTCAAGCACCATGCCAGTCCGAACGAAACGTTCAGGTTTTCATCAAAAATCGAAACTCCAATGCGCGGACCTCATTTTGGCCACTTTACCATCTGGAAATCGGCTTATTGGACCGTTATAGGACACATTAGAAGGTTGTCGTAACGTTATGAATTGCATGTCGCGTCCCGGGTAGATTTCACCTGCAACAATCAGAGGGCCAGCAAATTGCGGCCACCGTCAGAAAAATGGAAACAGGCCCACTCACCGGCGCAAGCCGTGGTCGAACGTCTGCAACACAGCACCGAGGCTCGCCGCCAGCCACGCACGCTGACATATTGGCAGGTCTGGTTGCCCGTTATCGGCTTTTGCCTTGCCTGCTGGACCGGCGCTTTCTGGCTGGTTTTTTCGGTCTTCTGAAGCAGCGCCCGCGCCACCAGTCGCATCGCCGGGTAGCCCCGCCAAGCGGTTCAATCTGGCCGGAAACCACCCCGAAACGTCGCCAGAATCAAGAAGCACTCAAGCGCCGTGCAGGCTTGAGCCGTGTCAGCGCAATTGCCCCGAGGCGCGTCAGGATATGGGGCAGTGCGGCCGGGCGTTTCAGGGCCTCGCCAACGGCGCGGCCGGGCTCGCGGCGCTTGAGTGCATCGACAACGCTTTCAAAGGCATGGCTGGCCCGAAGAGCGCGCATGCGGGCCGCCTGCGCGCGGCGGGCGGGCGGCGACATGGCGGCTTCGTGACGCGCGAGAAAAGCCTGCTCGGCCTTCACGATCGCGGCTGTCAGCTCTGGCGTCAGGCGATGTGAAATCGAACCTTCCCGGACCGTGTAGCGGTAGCCAGGCTCCGGTGTCAGCTGCATGCGCGCCCCGCCGGCCAGCAGGTCTGCCACGAGAAAGAAATCCTCGCTGTTACGCAGCGTTTCATCATAACGCACGCCAAGGCGTTCCAGCGTGGCACGCCGGAAAAGCGGCTTGAGATAGCCGAGATTCTCACCGAAACGGCGCGCGCTGGCCGGATCGAGGTATTCGGCCAGCCCGACCTGCTGGCCCGCGGCGACACTGCCGGCACGCAGGAACCGGCCATGGCCCGCAGCATCCTGGCCGCCGTCCACCCGCAGCATGTCATCTGCCAGCACATCAAGCCGATTGGCATCAGCGATCCTGACAAGGCGTTCCAGCCGGCCCGGCTCCATACCGTCATCGGCATCGAGCACGGCCACATACCGCCCCGTTGCCAGGTCGAGGCCACGGTTGCGCGCCGCCGAAGGCCCTCCGTTCGTCTCCAAACGCTCGCACACAAGGCGCCGGTCGCCTCCGGCAGCATTGCGCGCGGCATCGAGGGTCGCATCGGGCGAGGCATCGTCAATGACGATCAGTTCGAGGCTGACCCCCTCCTGGGCCAGGGCAGATCCGATGGCCGCGTGGATGAACGGCGCTGCAGACCAGGCCGCCATGATGATGCTGACATCCGGGCAAGGCGCCTGCGAGACGGCCATTTCAGGCTCTCAGCCCGGCGGGCATCTGGTCGCTTGCCCATTGTTCCTGAAGGAGGGCCAGCCGGTCATTTTCTTCGCGGACATGGTCGCGCCGCACAAGGCTCAGCACTGCGGAAATATAAAACAGCATCACGGCGGTGTCGAAGGCGTTGAACATCCAGCTCTCGGTGAAGGATGACACAAACACGATCATGGTGATGAGGAGGAAATAGGAGCGCACGACGGTTTGCGTCTGCATCCAGGCAATCGCGGTGCGCATCAGCGACCAGCCGACCGCGAGGATGATGCAGGCAAGACCAACAAGGCCGAGATGCACCTGTATCTCGAGATAGGAATTGTGGAAGGAAAACCGCGTTCCGGCCGGCTTGAAGGAAAGCTCAAGCAGGGAATAGGCCTGCCCGTGCCCCCACAGCCAGAAGCCTTCTGCCCCAGTGCCCAGCACGGGCTTTTCCCGGGTGATCCTGTCAGCCGCATCCCAGAGCATCGTGCGCCCTGTCAGGGTCGTATCCTTGCCGAGTGAGCCAACGAAGGCTTCAAAGAGATTGGCCTCCCGCGTCATGTTCGAAAAGGCCAGCAACCCTCCGATGACTGCAAACGCGACGATCAGCAAGATCATGCTGCGCGCATGGCGAATATTGCGCAGCCCGCTCCAGAACAGCCAGATCGTGGTCATCACCACGAATGAGGCGAGCGCAAAGACCAGAGATGTGGCCGACTGCGCGATAAGGACGAAGTAAAAGGCCACCGGGATGAACGGGAAGGCCGCAATCCGCAAGAGCGGGATTTCGTTGCGATTATAGGCCACGGCCATCGCCGTCACCATCACCACAAGCATCCGGATGGCGAAGATGTTCTTGTCGTCCCAGACACCGCCGCCGGAAATGAACCCGGGAGCGGCCATGAATATGATCAGCACGCCGGCCAGGAAGACCGAACGGATCACCTGGTGAGGTGCGAAACGCGCGCCAATATACAGGCTGATCAGGACCGTGAGATTCATCATGATGCCGAATTTCAGCGCCGCACCCGGATTCGGCGACCAGGCCCAGGACAAGGTCGCAAGGATCGGAATGAGGAATAACGGCCAGGCTTTCGCCGCGACCGGCACCAGCTGTCGCCGGTTGAGCGCGAACATGCCCAGGAAATACAGGGCCAGCGGATAGAGAATAAGCTCGTTGCCCTCGAAAACGGTGAAAGTCGAAAGCACCCAGAGCGCAAACAGCACCTGTTCATGAAGTGGCGCATCCGCCGAAGGCTCGCCCGAACGCCGCAGCACCTGGGCATTCGTCCAGCCGGGAATGGCCTGCATGATGGACGGGTTCATGCGTTTTGCCCCGCAGTTTCCAATATCTCGTGCACCAGTGTCGCCATTTCACCTTTCGGTTCGATGAAATCACTGTCATCTGTTTTCTGCAATGCATCTGCCGCCGCCTGCAGGGGGCGTCGATCGCGCAGCAAGTCGCCGACCAGCGCTGGAAAGGATACCTCGACCTTTTCATCAATGGCAAAGCCACTCTTGCGCGCGGCAATCCAGGCGGCTGTCTCGGTTCCTGCCGGGGCCACGGCCGGCACGGAAAAATACCCCCCCTCATAGATGCGGTTGGGCAGCAGCCAGAGCGAATTGAAGCCTGCCTCCATGAAATCGCCCGCCCAGACAAGGTCCATGGTTTCATAGATACCGGCGAGGTCTTCAGGCGCACTGTAGCGGCCATGATAGGTGACATTTTCACGCTGATCGATCTGCGGCTCGAAAACGGGTATCTCCACCCTTGCCGGAGCGCCGTGCAGATGGATCTCCACACTGTCCCCAAACCGGTCTGCAAGGGCGAGCAACAGGTTGAAGCTCCTCTGGCAGCGAAGATTGCCGACCCAGCCGACCTTAAGGCGCTCACCGACAGGTGACACGGACTTTTCAGGCCGCGGTCCAAGTTCCGCAGCTTCCGCCAGCCGGTTCTCCAGAAGGTAAGTATGGCGATGACCGCCGTGGCGCGGCTGGAAGTGGTTTTCAAGAAAACCTGGCGAACTCACGATCAGCGCCGCAGAGCGTCTGAGCAGTGCACGCTCCAATGCGCGCAGGCCCATGCCCACCGGATCAGCGCGGCACAGCATCCGATGGACATCAAGGCTTTCATAGACCACCGGCGTATCCAGCCCAGCCCTGCGCCTGGCATCGAACGCGCAGGCCAGCATGTCGAGATTGCGAGCAATGATCAGGTCGGCGCGCGCCAGCGCAGGGTGCGCCGCCGCCGTGCGCGCGCCCGCCAGAACGGTTGCAATACGCTGCCTGAAAGCGGCATCGCGCGTGCGTCCCAGATCGACATGATCCCAATGAACAGCCACGTCCGCGCGGCGTCGCGGCATGAAACCGGTCACGGACATGGCGTCCGCCTGCAGCGCGGAAACGCGCCGGCGAATGGCTGCATCTGCAGCATCATGTCCGAAATAGGCGATTTCAATCATCGAATGGCCGGTGCGGATCGATCCGTTAAATATGCTTGGTCGGAGCAAGTCCTGCGCCAGAATCCGGATTCTTCAACCCGGGCGGCGGGTCAGTCAAGAACCAGCTCTGGCAGGTCAAAATCGAAATGGTCGGAACACTGGCGCGCCGCCTCGTCCCCGATTGCCGCGAAGGAGGCACAGACATAACCTGCACTCACACCACTCTGGAATGTCGGGCGCCCATGCCAGCCATACTGGTGGCGTGAGCCGGTCCACAGGTTCATCATCACACGGCTGGGGGTCACCGGTATCGGGTGATCGGCGGCACTGACGCGATGCACTTCCTGGTCGCCGACAAACCATCTGACCTCTTCGGGCGACCATTCGAAACCGTAGACCTGGAAAGTCTCGGCCGCGTCATAGGGCAACGGCACCCAGACCGAACCATAGGGCTTGCCATCGGTGAACATGTTGATGTGCAGTTCTTTCGTCCGGTTGCCAATGAACTCGATATCGATCTCATCATGCGGATCGCCGAGCGAGGGCCCTGTATGGGTGAAGAAGGACGACACCAGGCCCGAGCCCGGCGCAGCGCGCATCACCACTTCATACCGGCCATACTGGTAGCGCCCGCGCCGCTGGTATTCAGCACCGGTGAAAGGCAGTTCGCCCATCGGCTCGCGCGTGATCTTCAGATCCAGCCCGGTGTCGCTGAAGCCGATATGGTCAGCCTCCCATCCGGCACGCTGGACCGGTCCAAGATAGGCAAAATCGGCCTTGTACCAATGCGTCTTGTCATGGCCATCCTTGAACAGGCGCAGGAAGGACGGCTCGGTTTCATGCTGGCTGACTGGCCGGGCGTCAGCGTCGGCCTTTGCCGCGTCTTCAGCCGAAAGACCGATCCCGAAGACCCAGAGCACGAATGCCGCGGTCAGCATGATGGCAAACAGGCGCATGGCTAGCCCCACTCAGTTTTGTTTCGCTGCGCGGGCATCGCCCTGCTTGGTAATAGTTTAACACGCGAAGACATCACGCAACAGGTGGTTCGCCGGACACGCGAACACCATCGCTCGCAAACCCTTTTTCCCGCCCCCGCAAACGCTTGGCTGCGCCGCAATCAGTCCGGGCGGCCTTCGGAATAATACTTGGAATAGGCCCTGTAGCTCGCCGTTGTCTGCCCGAGCAGGCGGCGCTTGCGAAGGTCCACGAAGTTCAGAACGACCCCGGCGAGGCTCGCATTGAATTGCTGGAGTATCCCAAGGGTCTGCTGCAAGGCCGCGCGGGTCGTGGTGCGCCACTTGGCGACGACAATGACCTGATCGACCTTGCTGACAATCACGCGGCTTTCCGCCATCAGCAACAGCGGTCCGGTATCGATCACGATCAGGTCGTACATGCCTTCAAGGCGTTGGATCAGCGCGTCGAAACTGCGCGACCCAAAGACATCGCGCGGCGTGTTGCGGGTTGATGTCAGCGGCAATACGTGCAGCCCGGTCGCATCGTCGACCTGCATGGCATCTTCAAGCGCCACCTCGCCAAACAGGTGTTCGATGAGCCCCACCTCAGGCTCGATCCCGGTCGCTTCGGTCAGCTGGCGACGGCGGAAATCACCATCGATGATCAGCGTGCGAGAGCCCGAGAGCGCGGAGAGACGACCAAGCGAATAGGTCGTCATCGTCTTGCCCTCATTGGGCAGTGACGAACAGATCGCAACGGTCTTGGCCGGATTGTCGAGATCGGCAAAGACGATGGATGCGCGCAGGTTCCGGATACTCTCGGAAAAGGCCGAAAGCGGGTTCTCGATCGCATAGTCGCCGGGATTCTTGCGCCCGCGTCCGGTCAGCAGCGGGATCGAGCCAATGGCAGGAACACCGAAGGCACGCTCGATCTCGTCGCCTGTCGAGAAATGGTTCTCGCGGAGCTCAGAGAGCAGGACCAGAGCCCCGGCCACGGCGCCTCCGAAGAAGATGCCGAGGATCAGGTTCATCGTCGTCTTGGGTGCGCTGGGCGTATTGGGGACACTTGCGCTCGTCAGGATGCGCGCATCCGGCTGGGCAAGCTGGTCCTGGTCATTGGTCTGCTTGAAGCGTTCAAGGAAGTCTTCATACAGCGTCCGGCTGGCTTCCGCGTCGCGTTCCAGCTCACGAAGGCGAACACTGGCGCGATTATTGGCGGCCAGTTGCCCGCGCGCCTGAGCCAGGCTGCGATTGAAGGACTCGACGCTCTGGCGTGCGATTGCAACCTGGCTTTCGAGATTGGAGACCACCTTGTCGACTTCGGCGTCGATCTGGCGACGCGTATCGGCAAGCTCGTTATTGACGCGCAGCACGTCGGGGTGGCGCGGGCCATACTTGGTCAAAAGGTCGGCCCGCCGGCGCTGGACCTCGGCCTGCTGGGCGCGCAACTGACCGATCACCGCAGAGCCGAGAACCTCGGCGATCGAGTCCGCACCGGTGCCGGAATTCATGCGCGAACGCACATTGTTCAATCGCGCTTCGGCCTCCTGGAGTTCGGCGCGGCGCACCGAGCGCTGTGCAGTGAGATCGGCAATCTGCTGTTCTGTCAGCGTCGAGCCCTGCGCCGAGAGCAGGCCGGATTCGTCGCGATATGCCTCGACCGCGCTTTCCTTTTCGTTGACCTCATCCTTCAGCGCGCCAAGGCGCCTGGACAACCACTCATTGGCGCGCCGTGTCGATTCCAGTTTGGCCTCAAGCTGCTCGACAATGTACTGGTCCGCAACCGCATCGGCGAGCGCGGCGGCAAGCTGGGGGTCGGGGCTGTAAGCAGTGACGTCGATGATATAGGTCGGCCCGAGCCGGTTGACTGCGATCGCGTATTTCAGCTGCCGGGTGGCATATTTGCGGATGGCCTCCTGCTCGTCGAAATCCGGAGCCGGTGTTTCGGAGGCCTGCGCATCCCCGCCGGAAAACAGGCCTTTGAGCCAGTTGCGGGCATCCATCCTGAACTTTGCAAAGCCGGTCGGCTTGTACAGGTTGTAGTTGAATTGCGGATAGGTTGTCAGGTTGAGCTTGTCGACGACCTTCGAGAGCATCGCTTCGGAACGGATCACTTCCAGTTCGGTGTCGATGATCGCGGTATTGGGGGCAAGACCAGAAAACGCGCTGCCGAAATCGAACGTGTTCTGGTCCTGTGTGTTGAGGAGCAGCCGCGTCTCGGCCGTGTAGACAGGTATCTGCTGCAGCGTCCAGGCGGCCACGCCAGCAAATGTGATCAGAAAAGCGATCAGCGCCAGCCAGAAGCGTTTGCGCAGAGCGGTCAGGATCGACTTGATGTCGATCAGGCTGTCCTGGCCTGGCGTGCCGGTCGCCCCGCCGAAAAAGGGCATGGAGGCCGGCATGTTGAAGCGCGTCTGCTTGTTCACTGTCATAAGCTCCGTTTCGAGGCTGCCCCCGATATTCAGTTTCACTACGGGAATACGCGCACGGCGAGTCCAAGGACATTCTGTTCAAGTTCGGCAGCCGGCACGCTTGAGGATCGGTCGAAACGGCTGACAAAGCCGTCCAGGTGCAGGCGCTTGTTCATCTTGTAGGTGACACCGAGGCGCAGTTCGGTGGCCTCGTCGGCGCGCTCGATATCCTCGAAATCAAATTCCTGGTAGCCGGCCGAACCGAACAGGAGAATGTTGCGGTAAAGCTCGTGATCGAGCCGCAGGTCGAGTTCGGTATTGGTTGCGCTGCTCGCCTCCTGCAGGCCCGGATCGGTAACCTCACGCAGACCATCGAGGCGCACCGTGGTCAGTCGGCTGGGGAACCATTCAAAGGTCGCATCAACCGCGGTGCCGGAAATGTCATTGAAGGTATCGGCGTCCTTGTTGTCCTCGAAAAAGCCCACGGCGATATCGCCCCGGATCAGCGCGGGAAGTTCAAAATTCGCGCCGGCCTGGAAGATATAGCCTTCCGCATCACGGCTGGTTGGCACGCCATCGACATCGGTGAGTTCATCATACTCGCGCATGTTCGCCTCAGCCTGGCCGAAAAACGCCAGATCCGGGGAAACCGCATAGGAAATTCGCCCGCGCACCTGCTGGAAGGTGTAGTCACGGAAATCCTGGGAAAGGCTGCCACCACCCACAAGGCGTGCATCATCATGGCTGCGGTCCGACACCTGGTAGAATGCGCGCGCACGCACCCGGTCGCGGCGAAGCCTTGCATCAATCCTTGCACCGGCTGTCTGGAAGGATATCGGCTCTTCGAACTCATCAAGGCTGGCAATCGAAAAGCGCTGCTCGGTCTCATCGCTTGCAAAGACGCGGGCTGCGACATCGAAGGAGCGGGTCACATCGATCCGGCCGCGCAATTCACCCCGCAGATTGGTGCGGCTCTCGGTGTCGAAATCACTGTATTCCAGATGCTCCAGTTCGGCACGCGCGCCCAGTTCGTGGCGCGACCAGTCCGAGGTCAGGTCCACGGTCGGCGCGATCCTCGCAATAATATCGCTTTCCTCATCGGCGGCATCGGCAAACACATTGTCGGTGGCCTGCGCGCCGAGTTCGAGCCGGCTGTTGGAGCGAAAGGCGCCAAGGCGCAGCGGCTCAGGATCGAAATCCTCCTGGTAGCGGTCGCGCACCGATTCGTATCGGTCGCGGCGGAAGAAATCGTCATCCTGCTGGGCCATTGCCAGGTCGGCGCTGGCCAGGACAAGGATGCCCAGGCTGATCGCGGTAATTCTGGTCGACGTCATGTCGTTCCCCTCGGATCGAAGTCCGCCTGCAGCGATCGCCGCTGTAGCGGTCTGGTTGTGTCCATCGACCCCGTTCAATTCGCATGCCAGCTTTGTGCGCAATGCGTGCGCCCGGGCACCAAACCTGGAAGGGCCGTCAGGCCTGAATGCGCGGCCCGATACCCCTTCTTACAAGCTTAGTCTGAAAAGAGCGCAAACGTCAGCGTTTGCATTCAAGATTCATCTTCTGGCATATCTCACAGTCGGGGAGTTCGCCTGTGAGGCGATTTCAAGGCCGTACAACGCGAATTGCCGGCCCCGGGCACCGAAGATGAGGCGAATGCGCGCGGATCAGAAGATGCGCTCACCCACGCGGATCGTGTCGCCGGGTTTGACCGACGCGGTCGATGTCAGCTCGATCCTGCGTTCCTCGTCGCTGCCCTCAGAGCGCACGAACACGAATTTCCGGTTGGCGCGATAGGTGAACCCGCCAGCTGCAGCAACCGCGTTCATGATCGTCAGCCCGGAATTATAGGGGTATTCGTTTGGCCGCTCGACCTCGCCGAGAATGTAATAAGGCCGGTAATTGGTCACTTCCGCACTCACGCGGGGCTCATTGAGAAAACCAGCCCGCAGCTTGCGTTCGATTTCGGCTTCGAATTCGGGGATGGTCAGGCCTGTCGCCGAAACGCTTCCGATCAGCGGCATCGAGATATTGCCGGAGCCGTCAACCTCGAAATCGCCTGACAATATGTCTTCCCCAAAAACATTGACCCTTACATCATCGCCATTGCCAAGCCGATAGGCAGGCGCCTGGCTGGCTCCGGTAATGGCGGGCCCGGTATCAACTGGCGGCGGCGGTGCCGACTGGCAGGCACCAAACAGCAAGGCCAGGCACAGCGCCAGGCCAATCATGATCGGATGGAAAATTTTCATGTCATCAACCCCTATGCTTTCAGGTGGAAAGGAATGAGACGTTTGGACCGCTGAGGCAAGCGGCAGAGAGCTTTCCGGTCAGATAGGCCCCGGTGTCGACGCTGATACGGCGGTGATCCTTGTAGGGTTCGGAAATCGGTGTGTGACCATGCACCACCACCTGCTCGAACGCATGCTCGTCTGCGAGGAACTCGTCGCGGATCCAGAGAAGATCCTTCTCGCATTGCTGGTCGAGTGGCTGGCCGGGTTTCAGTCCGGCATGGACGAACACATAGTCGCCGAACGTTTCATAAAGGCTCAGCGCACTGAGAAAGTGTCGATGGGCGGTCGGCAGCACAGCGTTCAGCTGTTCACACACGCCGGTCCATTCCTCCATTTGTGTCTTTGCCCGCGGAGGCTGGATGCCATAGGACATCAGCGTCTCCGCACCGCCGAACTTGGCCCATTGCGGCCCGAATTCCGGATCGGAGAGGAAGGTCTCGAACGCAGCCTCGTGATTGCCGCGCAGGAAATATGTCTCGAAACGGGAAAAGTCACCCGCGATCAGGAAATCGATCACGTCGCGAGACTGGAACCCGCGATCGACATAGTCGCCAAGAAAGATCAGCACCTTGCGCGGTTCGGGCGCTGCGTCGGCATCGATCTCGATCTTGCGCATCAGGCGTTTGAGCAGGTCGGCCCGGCCATGTATGTCACCGACGGCATAGATCCGCATGCCCGGCGGAACCAGGGACCTGCGCTGGGGCTGCGGGGGACTGGCGGCGGGTTTCGGCGCAGGCGCAGGGCGGCGATGGGAGCGACGACGCCCGGGTCGCTGCCGATTGGGTCGCGTCTCCTCGTCCAGGGCGATCAGGAAGTCCCGGACATGGTCATAGGACGCGTAGGCGCGCTGCCTGAGCGCGTGCCAGGCCGCCTCGCTCCAGCGTCTGATGCGATAATATGACCTGACCAACACTCCGAAACACCTACTTCCTTGTCTATTCGTCTGTCACCGGACCTTTTTCAGCATGCAAGACACAGTCCGTCCATACACGCTGAGATCGCCGGGCGCACCGATCAACTGTGCGCACTGGTCAACGTGTCGCGTGACGGCCCCGGCGTGAAATGGCCGTGGACACGGCGCACCAGTTCACCGATGACTGCCGGCGGCGCGATGAAACTCGCCGCGGCCTGCAACGGGTTGCGCGCACGCACAGCCTCGATCAGCCGCACCCAAGCCCATTTCTTGTGCGCAAGCAGCATGTGCTGCCTGACCGCGGCACGCGCATCCCTGCACCGCACGCCGGCTCTCAGCAGTGCCCGGTCAGCGCGCCACATCTCTCGAAGATCGTTGGCGCTGTGCCCCTTTGACAGCGAGCCCGGCCTGTCTGTCGCATAATAGCCTTCCGGGTCGACGAGGCCGAAACGCGCCCCGGCAAGCAGCGCGCGTGCATACAGGTCATAATCCTCACCAAGCCGCATTGCCTCATTATAATGCAAGCCGTTGTCGATCAGGAAGGAGCGCCGCATCACTGGCTTGAGATAGCCAAGTTCGCGGCCATGACCCGATACGTCATAGATATTTTCGAGCACAAAACGGGCAAGGTCCAGCTCGATCTCGCCAAACGGCGTGTCGGACCAGTGGCGGCGCCCGGCCTCTGGCGCCTCACCCGGTGCGACACGAACAAGATCGTCGGCGATCATGTCCCAGCCCCTGCGCTCGGCCGCCGCGACCAGAGATGCCAGTCGGCCCGGTGCCATGCAGTCATCGGCATCAAGCAGCGCGATCCATTCGCCTGTCGCGTGCTCGATGGCCAGGTTTCGTGCGCCGGACGGCCCGCGATTGACCTCCTGGCGAAGAACGCTCAGCCGGTCACTGCCCGCGCCTGCCTCAATCGCGCGCGAGACCGTATCGTCGTCGGACGCATCATCGACGACGATGACTTGCGGGCGCACTGTCTGCGCCAGCGCACTCGAAACCGCGCCTTCAATGAAGCCTGCGGCCCGGAATGCAGGAATGATCACGCTCACCTGGCCGGTCATGTCCACCATCGCTGTTTGTCTGTCCCACGTGCGACACAGCTCTCACGTTTTTCTTGCAAGCACCATTCCGTTGCCAGCGATTTCCCCTGTCAATTGAATTGGCTGGACCGGATTGTGTTCATCCCGGATTAATAACCCCAAGCCGTGGCAGTCAGACTGGCAGGAATTTCGCAAGACCGGATTTGCAAATCCCGCAGACGCACATTGGAAACCAGAGAGCGACCGGACATGACCACATCTGAACACGAAATCCAGCTTTCGGTTGTCGTACCCACGTTCAACGAGAGCGAAAACGTGCCTGAGATGGTGCGCCGCCTTGATGAAACGCTGAGCGATCTGTCATGGGAAATCATCTTCGTAGACGATGCGTCCCCTGACGGCACAGCCGATGTGGTGCGCAGCCTGGCACGCCATGACCGGCGGGTGCGGCTGATCTCGCGCCACAACCGGCGCGGCCTTGCCAGCGCGGTGATCGAAGGTGCGCTGGCTGCATCGGCCGAAATCGTCGCGGTGATGGACGGCGATCTCCAGCATGATGAAAGCGTGCTGCCGGGCATGTATCGCAAGGTCGCTGATGGTGAGGCGGAAATCGTGTCGGCCAGCCGCTTCCTGCGCGAGGATGGCGCCGATGGCCTGTCGTCCAATACCCGCGTTGCGATCTCCAATTCGGGCATCCGGTTGTCGAATGCGATGTTCCGGCTGGACATGACCGACCCGCTGACCGGCTTCTTCGTGGTCCGGCGCAATGTCGTCAGGCGGGCCCTGCCTGATCTTTCGGAACTCGGTTTCAAGGTGCTGATGGATCTCATCATCTCCGCAAAGCCCCGCCCGAAAGTGGCAGAAGTCCCTTTCCGCTTCCGCTCGCGCGTTCACGGCGAATCCAAGCTCGACAATCGCGTGATGTATGATTTCTTCCTGTTCTTCGTGGAAAAGAAGATTGCCAAGCTGCTGCCCCTGCCGGCGCGCTTCCTGTCCTTTGCGTTCATCAATTCGATCGGGATCCTCGTGCATCTCGCAATCCTGGTTCCGCTCGTCAGCCTTGCAGGCGCGGCTTTCGCGACCGGGCAATTCGTTGCGACACTGGTGGCCATGTTCTTCAACTACACCGCCAACAACCTGGTGACGTATCGCGACCGCCAGCTGAAGGGCGCAAACTTCTATTTCGGTTTCATCGTCTTTGGCGTGCTGTGTTCGCTCGGCGTGCTGGCCAATGTCGGCGTGTCGACCGTCCTGCACCAGGATTATCCGCAACTGGTCTACCTGCTTCCGGCCGTCGCGGGCGCACTGATCACCGTTGTCTGGAATTATGTGGCCACGCAGGCCTTCGTCTGGGGCCGCACGAGGTTTCCCGGCGCGGCACTGCGCAGGCGCGAAAGCGTGTCGACCTGATCGCCACAACGCTCCCGCCAGCCATCGCGAATGGCATGTGATTTGCTGGTGGAGGGCAGGAGTAAAAAGGGCTTGAGCATATGTGGGTCACTCGCCTGAAGGCTGAATCAGAGTGACCCCCACGCAAGGCCCTGACATTTCATGCTGCACCGGCTCAATGCCGGATGGAGCCATCAAAGGCCGCGTTTGGCGGCGTGCGAGAGCGGGACAAGGGGCCGGCAATGAGTGAGACACAACAGGGCACAGCGCCTACCGGGCTGACAGCCAGGGCTCTGACAATCTACCGTCAGAACGAGCAGCTCCTGAAGTACTTCTTCATCGGCGGGGCAGCCAGCGCCATCGACGTGATACTGTTCTTCATCCTCTTCAATCTGGTTGGCACCAGCGAGTTCATGGCCCACTCGATATCGGTGCCGACAGCTGTCGTGTTCAGCTTCGTCATCAATGCGCGTCACAATTTCAAGACCAACGACCATGCATTCGCGCGGTTCATGTGCTTCAGCCTTGTCTGCGTCATCGGCTACCTGGCGGGCTACGCAGTCATCGTGGCGGTCCGGGAAATGTTCGAGGATCCGCAGTTGGGTGCAAATATCGGCAAGGTCTTCTCATTGCCGGTCGTTTTCATCATCCAGTATTTACTCAATTCCCGTATCACCTTTCGGAAAGCAAAGGCCTGACGCATGCGCAGGCCAGGTAATCACGTCAAGACAATTGTTGGGGACGACACCATGACCAAGCCTCGCATCGGCATTATCGGCGGCGGAATGACAGGGCTGACAACAGCCTATCGACTGGCCAGGGATGAAGACGTCGATGTGACGATCTTCGAGGCCGGCGACCGTCTTGGCGGGCTTGCAGCAGGCTATGAGCTTGCCGGCAAGTACCGGATGGAACAGGCCTATCACTTCCTCTACAAGACAGACGAACACATCCTGGCGCTGACAGAAGAGCTGGGTCTGGGCGACAAACTCACCTACCACAAGTCATCGGTGTCCACCTATTATGATGACACGCTGTATCCGATGGAAAGCCCCATCGACCTGATCCGTTTCTCGCCAATCAACTTCTTCGACCGCATCCGCGCCGGCGTCACCGTGCTCTGGCTGCAGCGCGAGCGCAACTGGCGCAAGCTGTCAGAAATCACGGCGCTGGACTGGCTGCGCAAATATGCCGGCAAGGCCGTCACCGACGTGATCTGGGAACCGCTGCTGAAGGGCAAGTTCGACCGCTACTATGACAAGATTACCATGTCGTGGCTGTGGGGGCGCGTCCTGCAGCGTGTCGACTCGCGCGATCCCAAGCTTGGCGGCGAAGCGCTCGGCTATTTCAAGGGCGGGTTTCGCACACTGATCGATGCCCTGGAGACCCCGGTTCGCGAAGGCGGGACGAAGGTGGTGTTCAACACATTCATCAACAAGCTCGCCCATGACCCGGAAACCGGTGAGGTCATCGTGACGCTGGCTGATGGCAGCGAGCAGCGCTTCGACCGCGTGCTGGCCACGGTGCCAAGCAATGTGCTCGCCAAGATGATTGCCAGCTATGAGAGCCAGGATCCGGAATATTTCCAGAAGATCCGCTCGGTCGACTATCTCGACGCGGCCGTGCTGTCCTTCGTCACGCCCCAGAAGATCACCGACTATTACTGGCACAATATCAACACGCCGAACTCGCCCTTCGTGGTGTTCCTGTCATTTACGGCCCTGATCGGGACCGAGGATTTCGACGGCAACCACATCTACTATATCGGCGACTACATCCCGGCAGAGCACAAATACATGTCGATGCCGGCCGAGGAGCTGAAGGCTTTCTGGTACGCAGAACTGGCGAAGATGTTCCCGGACTTTGACCCGAGCCAGATCATCGATGACGGCCTGTTCCGGATGCGCAATGCCCAGCATATTGTCGATATCGGCTTTGAGGAAAACAAGCTGGTCCCCCATGAGACCCCGTGTCCGGGCGTACTGATGTGCAATTTCTCGCAGATTTACCCGATGGACCGCGGCACCAACTACGCGGTGCGCGACGGCAGTCGCATGGCCGAAATGCTGATGGCAAGCCTCGCCTCGGGCACCACGAAGGTCTCGAACCCGACCGTACCGCCGCTGACCATGCCGGCCGCCGGACAGAAAGAACAACCAACCCGGCAGGCCGCTGAATAGGCCGGCGCCATCCGGGCTCTGTATTAGTATCAGGGAGTGGGGAAATGACAGGCAAGACGGAAAACAACAAGGTGCGCAGCGCGGGCACGGCAGGCCTGGCGGCCTTGCAGGGGCGCGAGCTGCCATCCTGGATCCAGCGCCCCCTCGACTGGCTTCTGGCACTGCCGCTGGCGGCCAAGGCGGGACTTTCGGCGCTGATTGCGCTGGGGTTTCTCGGACTGGTCTTCTTCCTTGGCTTCCTTGTCGGCGAGCGTCAGTTCTTCCCATATACTTTCCTGTCAAAAGTCGATGGCAAGCTCGCCAGCATGATGCCGGCAAGCCCACCTGCGCCGCTTGACAGCCAGACACTCAACTCCGCGCTGATCCGCATCGACATGAAGGTTGGACATGTCGACACGGGCCGGCCCGCCGCGTCGCAGAACCCGCTTTCGCGCAATGGTGGCGGGGTGGCCTCGCTCGGCGATGACATTCTTGTCCTGGCCTATAATGGGAATATCTACGCAGCCTCCGAGGCCGACGCGATCCGCATCTCAGCGATTGAGGCACCTGACAACAACCGCGCCGAATACCAGGCTCTGGCCGATGATCCGGACTTTGCGGACTATAATTTTCACCAGCACTACCTGCGCTACAATGACCTGCTCGATTATGACACGGGCTCGCAGCGCGGCCTGGTCGCCTCCTATACCGAATACCATCCCGGCAAGGCGTGCGTGACCAACACGCTGGCAAGGCTGGAAATTCCGGCCGGCGTGAACAGCGTGGACGACATGTCGGCAACCGCGCAGGACTGGGAGGTCTTCTACCGCACGGCGCCCTGCCTGCCATTCAAGAAGGAACACCTCGCAATGGAAGGCCACATGGCCGCCGGGCGCATCGTCTTCGAAGCTCCGTCCACCGTGTACCTCACGTCTGGTGATTTCCACATTGACGGGATGCGTTCCGAAGGGCCCGGCATCGCGCAGGACCCCGACGCGCAATATGGCAAGGTGCTGGAAATCAACATGGACAGCGGCGAGGGCCGTATTCTCTCGATGGGCCACCGCAATGCCCAGGGCATTGCCATGATGCCTGGCGGCGAGTTGATCATCCTCGAACATGGCCCGCGCGGCGGCGACGAACTCAACCTCATCGAAGAAGGCGCCAATTATGGCTGGCCGCTGGAATCCTATGGCACGACCTATCGCGGCTCCCCGATCCCCAATTCCCTGTCCTATGGCCGCCAGACGCAGTTCCAGCCGCCGATCTTTTCCTGGGTGCCGTCAGTATCGACCTCGGGTCTCACCCTCATCGACGGCTTTCACGAGGCGTGGGACGGCGACCTGCTGGCAAGCTCGCTGACCGATGGCGCCCTCTTCCGCATCCGCATGGAAGGGCGCCAGGCTGTTTATTCGGAACGGATCGAGGTCGGCACCCGTATCCGCGACGTGCACCAGCATTCCGATGGCCGCCTTGTCCTGTGGACCGACAATGGCGAGATCATCTTCCTGTCGGGCGTCGATAGGATTGACGAGGGCGAGCGGTTCCAGCGCTATCTCGCCGATCTTGACGCGCCGGGCCGGGTAAAGGCCGACCTGCAGACGACGGTCGACCGGTGCGCCGAATGCCATTCCTTTGCCGTCGGTGAGCATGAGCGCAGCCCCGGCCTCAACCGGATCTATGGCGATCCGATCGCCTCGACGCCCTATGAGGGCTATTCGCCGGCCCTGTTGCGCAAATCGGGCCGCTGGACGCGCGAAAACCTCAAGGCTTTCCTCGCCAATCCGCAAGGCTTCGCACCGGGCACGTCCATGCCGGGACAGGAAATCGGTGACGACCGCGTGGTCGATGAATTGATCAGTTACCTGGAGGATCTGGACAGGCAGTTCTGAAGACGGCCAGCGGGCACGCAACCGCCTGCCGCCAACCCGCCCGACGCCAAGGAGTTGGACGATGGCTCATGCACCCCCGGTCCCGGCACCAGGCCGGCCCGGACAACGGCTCGAAGCACTTGATGGACTGCGAGCGGTGGCCGCCCTCGCGGTCGTCGCCTCGCATTTCATTGTCCGATGGGCCGCGCCCTATCATGAGCCGACGCTCTATCCACACGGCAACTGGATTTCCTGGCTGCCCTTCCTGGAATATGCCGGCAGTTATGGCGTCCTGCTCTTCTTTCTGATCTCCGGCTTCGTGATCATGATGACGCTGGAACGCTCCAGTGGCATTCTCGACTTTATCGGCCGACGCGCGGCCCGCCTGTGGCCGGCAATGATCGCCTGCGCGACGCTTTCCACCTTGCTGATAAACCTTTCGGGCACGGCCTTTTATTATGAAGGGGTCGAGCGCTGGTATGTGACGCCTGTCGAGTATTTTTCCTCGATCATCTTCGTGCCCCCGGACATGGTGGCCGGAGCGCTGGGCATCGAGGAAGAACTGACGCCGCGCTGGGTCGAGGGTGTGTACTGGACGCTGTGGGCCGAGGTTCGCTTCTACGTGCTGATCTCCGTGGTCTTCCTGCTGGCGCGCGGGCGGGCCTTCCTGTGGGCATGGGCCGGCGTGCAAGCCATCTCGCTGGCGATCGATGCGGCAACGGTCTATGCTCATCACGAGATCAACGGTCTTTGGTCGGTGTCACTGGTCTTCCAGCCAGCCATGCTGGCCTGGTTCACGCTCGGGCTCATGGCATGGAAGTGGAAGACCGGAGAGCGCAGCACGCCTGTGATCCTGTGTGCAGGGCTGGCCCTGACCGCCTTGCTGGCGGGTGATATCGTCGATTTCAGGGGCATCGTGCCGATAGCGGCCGATAGCGCAATCCCCTCGATAATCCTGTTTTCCGCCGTCATCGCACCTCTTGCGATATTCCTCGCAGCGCCGCACTTGCTGAGGCCGCTTGCCTGGAAACCGCTGGTCACGATCGGGCTTGCCTCCTATCCGCTCTACCTGTTCCATGAACGCCCGGGAATGGTGTTCCTGATGTGGTTCGAGCAGGCCGGCATTCACCCGGTGCTCGGCCTTTTCATCTCCGTTGCAGGCCTGATCCTGTTCGCCATCGGATTGCACAATTTCGTGGAAAATCCGGCCAAGCGGCTGATGCTTTCACACTGGAAACCGTTCGCGATATCCCAGGAAGCGCGGTTCAGCGCCTTCCGCTTTCATCATCACCACGCCGGCGCCAGGCAGCCTGCCGAATAACCCGCCTGGAGAGGTGACCACGTCCTACAAACGCGCGATTGCCATAAACCGCGCAATCCTCGCGGCCTTGCCGAACCTGCCGGCAGCTGCAGCCGTGCGCGCCTGCCAGGCGACGCTGCGCGCCAGCTGCGATGCGATCTCGCGGCCCAGTGCCGAGACCGATTTCAGCCGCCGGACCGCATCCTGGATGTCCCGGTCGTCGAAAAGCGGATCGGAGCCGAACATGTGCAGGCTCGCCCGGCGCGTGATCAGGCGCTCATAGTCATTCATCGGCCCTTCGAACTGCGCCGCGATCATATGCCAGTCCGCCAAGGCCTGCGTCCACATCTGGTGGCGCGCCCGAACGCTTGCGCGCTTCAGCTCGGCGGTGCGCGCGCGCGTGTCAGAATGGGCCGGATCGCTCCAGTAGCTTGCCGGCAGGAGCTCCTGCGGCGTGAGTTCCGCCAGCAGCGGCTCAAAGATCAACCGGTCATATTTCACCCATTTGGCAAAGGCCTGCGCGGCAGAAAAACGATCCGCGCCCGAGCCGCGCGCGCCCTGGTGTTCACGGTGGAGGTAAACCGTCTCGCCCAGCAAACGCCCTGCTGCGTGGCGCGCAATGCGCAGCATCATCTCGTAATCCTGCGAGCGCACGAGATCCTCGCGAAATCCGCCCAGGCGGCCATAGACATCGCGTCGCACCATGAGTGCGGGCTGGAAGATGTGGCATCCGTCCAGCAGGTCGAAGAAAATCTCGTCAGGCGCTGACTCCCGGCGAAATCCGGCCGGCTTGATCTGTTTCTCGCCTGTCTGCGGATCGACGGTGAAATCCTCGTGGTGGCCGCACACGAAATCGAGCTCCTGGTCGGCTTCCAGTGTCCCTGCCAGCCGCGCGCAGGTGCCGGGCAGGAGGAGGTCGTCATCGTCGCAGATCCAGATGAGGTCGCCATGCGCCTGCGAAAGTGCGAAATTGAGCGCGCTGGCCTTGCCGCCATTTTCCTTCATGACCTGTCGCACGCGCGGCCCGTAAGAGGCGACGATTTCGCCCGTGCCATCACTGGAGCCATCATTGACAACCAGAATTTCGTCCGGCCCGCGCGTCTGTGCCAGCAGTGTGTCGAGCGTTTCGGCGATAAGGTCTGCCCGGTTGAAGGTCGGGACAATTGCGCTGACCGTCAGGCTCATGGCTCTGACCTCCTTGCATGCGCCTTGCTGAAACATGGCATTGGGACCTGGCGCGGGGAAATGTACGGGAATTGCATTGATGCTGCCATTGTCGCGAAATTCCTGAACCTGCGGCACACAGGCTTGCGGGATTCATGCCGCGATCACCATGGCACTGGCCTGAACAATGAGGCATGACCGCAAATGAACGAACTCGCACGCAAGACAGTCAGCGGCGCCACGATCAACGTCTCGGTGACGCTCTCCAAGACCGTCCTGCAATTCGCCGTTGTCCTGCCTGTGCTGGCGCGCATCGTGCCGCCCGAACAGTTCGGCCTTGTCGGCATGGCGATGGCGTTCGTGACGTTCTTCACGATGCTCAACGATCTGGGCATCTCTGCTGCGCTGGTGCGCGCGCAGGCGCCATCGGCTGCCTTCTGGTCGAGCGCCTTCTGGACCAATGCCATGCTCGGCGCGCTGCTCACTGCGACAACCTTCCTGGCGGCGCCGGCAATTGCCGGTTTCTTCGGCGAGCCGATTGTCGAACCGCTCGTGCAACTGCTTTCGATCACGCTGTTCATGCACTGCATGTTCCTGGTGCCGATGGCCTGGCTGCAGCGCAATTTCCAGTTCCGGACCATTGCGCTGATCGACCTGGCGGGCATCACGCTGTCATCGCTCACCGCGATTGGCGCGGCCATGGCCGGCTTCGGGGTGTGGGCGCTTGCCTGGCAGCAGGTGGTGGCTTTCGCCGTCAAGATGGCGGGCGGGCTGATTGCCCAGCGCGCGCCGATCTCGCTGACATACAAATGGTCGGAGATCGCGGCTGTCCTGCCTTTCAGCCTCAGGCTGACCGGAGCCGGACTGGTCGGCTTTGCCAACCGGAATGCCGACAATATCCTGATCGGGCGCTTTCTTGGCGCAGAGGCGCTGGGCTTTTACGGCCGCGCCTATCAGATCATGCTAGTCCCGGTGCACTCATTGTCACTTGGCGCAAGCTTCGCGCTTTATCCCGCAATGTCTTCGATACAGGACGACCGCCCGCAACTTGCCGGGGTCTATCTTCGGTCAATGTCGATCCTGGGCGCGATCACGCTTCCGCTGATGGCCGGGCTTGCACTTGTCGCCACCCCCTTTGTCGCGTTCGTGTTCGGCGAGCGCTGGCACCCGGTCGCACCGGCACTGATGTTCCTGAGTTTTGCCGGCGCGGTGCAGGCGCTCACAGGCACGGGAAATGTCCTGTGGACAGCGCTTGGGCGCTCCGATGTCCTGTTGCGCTGGTCTCTGATCCGCATGGCAGGCTTCGTCAGCGCGTTCGCATTCGGTGTTTATCATGGCACGATCGGCGCTGTCGCAGGCGCGTATCTCGTGGCCAATCTTGCCTTGTTCATACCCTACCAGATCGAGACCTGTCGCACAGCGGGAATTTCGCGGGCCGATTTTGCCGGCGCACTCCTGCCACCGTTTGCATCCACAGCGCTGATGGCGGCGGCCATGCTCGGCCTGCGCACGGCAATTCCGGCGCTCGCACAAATGGCGAGCTTCCAGCAGCTGGCACTCCTCGTTCCGGCCGGTATCGCTGTTTACGGGTTCAGCCTGCTGGTCTTCTTCCGTCGCTATTCGCGCGAGAACTGGCAGCTGGCGCGCCAGCTGCTGGTCAGGCCGCCTGCACCCGCGCAATAAGCCTTGCGGCACGGCGATTGCTTTGCATCCTGCCAGAAGCCAGGAAGCGACACGAGGACATGAGCGCCGGGATGATGGCCGAGACAGACCATGATGCGCTGATTGTGACCGATCCGCGATTCCTCGGCGGAACGGCCGGCGCGATCGCAACCGATGTGCGGGCCTTTTCGCAGATGGGTTTGTCGGTCGGGCTTTGCCTTGTCCGCTCGCGAGGCTTTTTCCAGACAGGCGACGCGGTCAATCCCGTCTTTGCCGAACTCTGCGACCTGCCGGGCGTGACGCGTCTTTCGCCCGGCTCGGCTGCGCGGGCACGTGCCGCGTTCTTTCATCATCCGGCCATTTTCCAGAGGCCTGCGGAGACAGGATTCCGCATCCGCGCCGGGCGGGCAGTGATCATCACCCACCACACCCCTTTCCAGGGAGATGGCGCCCTGCATTATGATCCGCTGGCAATCCAGTCACTCATCGCGCGCCAGTTCGGCGTCAAACCCATCTGGGCACCGATCAGCGGTGTCTGCCGGCGCCAGCTGGAGAGTTTCGCGCCCATGGTGCGCCTGTCACGCTCGGACTGGACGAACAGTTTCGATGTCTCTGAATGGGACCCGAAACGTGACAAGCTGACCAGCCCCGACCTCGTTGTCGGTCGACATGGCCGCCCCGACCGCATGAAATGGGCCGACAGCGCAACGGCCATTGCCGCCTCGCTACCAGCCGGCCCGCGCACGCATATTCGCGTGATGGGCGCGCAGGCCGGTTTTTTCGACGATATCGGCGTGGACACGAAAGACTGGGAAATCCTGCCCTTCAACGCGCAGCCGGTTCCCACCTTTCTCGATAGCCTCGACGTCTTCTGCTATTTCCATTCGGCCATGATGGTCGAGGCGTTCGGGCGCACGGTCGTCGAAGCGATGCTCATGGGCGCCGTTTGCATCCTCGATCCGTGCCTTGAAGCCAATTTCGGAGACCTTGCGATTTACTGCCACCCCGAAGAGGTGCCCGGCGTGATCGAAGGCATTCGCTCCGACCTGCCGGCGGCCAGGGCGCAGGCCGAACGCGCCCGCCAGGCCTGTAGCCGCCAATATGGGCTTGATGCCGTCGCCAGGCACTGGGAAGCCTTGCTTGATGATGGCGGAACGATTGTGCGCCAGTCGCCATCGGCGCCGCCGCTGCGCACTGTGCGCAAGCTGGTGGGTTTTCACCGCCGCAAGCGCCAGGGCGAGGGGGCGGGCGAATGAGCCGCCAGCCGGTCTTCATCATTGGTGCGCCGCGCTCTGGCAATACGCTGACCCGGCGGGTGCTGATGGCATCGGGCGGCATCTACATTCCGCCAGAAACCTATGTGGTCGGCGAGATCGTCGAATCCTGGCCGCGCTGGCGACGCCTTTCCTGGCGCGAGAGGACATGGCTGTTCACAAGCTATTTCGAGCGTCACCCGCATTTCGCCGATTTCGAGATCGAGAGCCTGTCACCGCTGGCCAGCGAACTCGAAGCGCTCCAGCCGCCTGCGCAAAGCCTTCGCGCCTGTTTCGACCGGTTCTATGCCTTCATGGCCCGCGCCCACGGGTTCACAGAAGCGCGCTGGGGCGACAAGACCCCCTGGAATACCGTCCACCTGCCCGCGATCATGAAGGCTTTTCCCGATGCGCAGTTTCTGTATCTCAGCCGGAACGGGCTCGATGCGGTCGCCTCGCAGATCAAGGCTGACATGCGCGATCTCGACGGCTCTGCCCGGCGCTGGGTGGAGGCCAATACAGCCTGCCGCAAGGCGCTCAGGAAAGCTCCCGGCAGGGTGATGCAGGTGTCCTATGAAACACTCGTACGCGAGCCCGAAGCCGTCTTCAGCCAGGTCTTCGACTGGGCCGGTCTTGCCTTCGAGATCGATTTCCTGACCCGCGTGCCCGAACGGCTCGGCGATGTCGGCCGACTTGGACATCATGCTGCGGTGAACCGCCCGATCACACCGGCATCAATCGGACGCTGGCGCGAGACGCTGAAAACCTGCGATATTGCACAGCTCGACAAGAGTTTCTGGGACATGATGAGCT
>CAYXQV010000004.1:0-5309 GCA_964467505.1 uncultured Hyphomonadaceae bacterium
TTTCGCAGCTCGCTGGCACGGATGACGAGCGGAGACCAGAGCACGCGGCCGTTCGTTTCGATGGCGTTGAAACGCAATTCAGGATCGGATCTTGTGAGATCGAACTCGATCAGGCCAAAATTGTTCACCCCCAGAACCGGGGGCCGGATCGGCTGGTCGGGTTCGAGCTGTGCCCACCGCTTTGCGACCCTGCGCAAAGATGAAGGCACGATCTGACCGAGCGGCGAACTTACCAGATCATAGAGGTCATAGCCGCCATTGTCGGATTCCGGGATGCAGTTGACATGCGGATAGTGGGTGTCTCCAGACAGCAGGACAACGCCCTCGACGCCTTCTTCCCGGATGAAATCGAAGAGGTCGCGCCGTGCATGCTGGAAGGCCGCCCAGCTGTCGCCGCCCGGCCCCTTCAGGCGTGACCAGCCGCTCCCGCAGATGAGAATCTTGAACGGCGCGCGGCTCGATGAAAGCGCGTCCTTGAGCCATTCGGTCTGCCGGGCGCCGAGGAGCGTTTTTTCGGGCGTGTCGGGATCGGAATTTGCGTGCCGGTAATATCGCCCGTCGAGAGCAAGGAAATCGACGCCGCCATAAGTGTAGCTGAAGAAGACGCCGTCAGTGCCGGCAATGCCATAAGCCGGATTGGCCCAGTAATTCCCGAACAGGGCGAGGGTGTCGGCCTTTATCGGATTGGTGTGATCGAAATTGTCGAGGCCGTAATCATGGTCGTCCCAGACCGCGAGTTGCGGAATATTCCTGCCGACAGGCTGGAATGATGGCACAAATCTCTGCCGGCGATATTCAGACGCAATGATCTCGGGATTGAGACTGTCGCCGTAGATATTGTCGCCCAGCCAGAAAAAGAGATCCGGCGACCACTGGTCCACGGCGCGCCAGATGGGTTGGTGGGGGTCATCCTGGATGCGCGCGCACGAGCCAAAGCCGAGCGAGAATTGCGCAGGCCCGGCGGGTGCCGTTCGAAAACGGAAGGGTGGCATGCGGCGAAGGTAGCGGTCTTCGCTGCCATCCACCCTGAGCTGGTAGTCATAAGCGGTTCCTGCGGCCAGGCCATCAAGGGTCACCGTGACGCAGAAATCATCCTGGCTGCGTGCCCGGAAGGGCGCTGACTGCTTCCACGGATCAGCCGTGCCAGCCCGGCGGTATTGTATGATGGCGTCGAAATAGTCACCGCTCAGGCGCAACCAGATCCGGGCTGCGTCCTGCTGAATGGCGCCAAGCATCGGGCCTAGCATGATCCTTGGCTTGCCCTCGGGATTGGGCGCACTGGCCGCCGGGTTCAGCGCGGTCGCGCTTGCCAGCGCACTCAGCATCAGCAGTCTTCGATTGAGCATGGAACGATCCTCCGGATTGAAGATTAGCGTGAGACCGTGACGGTTTTTCGAACGGCTCGCGCAGGTTGCCAGCTTCCCGACAAGATGCGGCGTCATCAAAACGCCATGCAGGCGCAAAAGGATTACGCTTTGTATTTCGCATAAGTGTCGCACTGCCCGGTTAAGAGTGGCGGTCGTCGAGACACCATGCCCCGCGCCCGGGGGGCCGAGGAGTTCATCATGATCAGGCTCTCATCTTCCAGCTTCGCCGTTTGTGCTCTCTTTGTGCTTTTCGCCAGTCTGCCGGGCTGTGCACAGGAAGTCGTACCGCGCGAGCCACTCGCCGATCGCGCCGCGCTGCAGGCGACCACGATCCGCCAGTTCCCGGCGCCAGACGCCGACCAGGGGGCCGCCGTGAATGCCCGGTCAGTCTTTGCCATCGACAATTCGGTCATCGCCCAGCATGACAAGGCGACAGGCGCCCTGCAGGACCGCTGGAGTGGTCCGGAACACCTGCTCGAACACATGAACAGCTGCACGCATTTTCAGGACCAGCTCTGGTGTGCCAATTCCAATTATTCATCCACGCCGATGGCCAGTTCGATCGAGGTTTTTTCGACCGACCCGCTGAGGCACGCGCAATCATACGGGCTCGGCATATTGGACGAAGGGTCGATCGTCTGGACCGACAAGGTCGCAGAGGGCTGGATTGCCGGCTTTGCGCATTATGATGGCAAGGGCGGCCTTGAACACAAGAACCACGCCTATTCCAGCGTCGTGCTCTATGATGATGCCTGGAGGCGGATCGGCGGATGGGCGTTTCCCGCCAGTGTGCTTGAGCGGATGCAGCCCTATTCAGCTTCGGGCGGCGCCATCGGTCCGGACGGACTGCTCTATGTCATGGGTCATGACCGGCCTGAAATCTACGCTCTGGCCCGCCCTGTAATGGGCCCGACACTGATCCATGTTGCGACCATAGCGATTGAAGCGGAAGGGCAGGCCTTTTCCTGGGACATGTCCGCGCCCGGACGGCGGGTCTTCGTGGTTGACCGGCGGGCAGGGCGCCTGCGCGAGATCGATGTTCCGCCGGTAGAGCCCGGCCCCGCTGACGAGATCATCCGCTTTTCGCGTTGACGTATCGGTCTTGGTCAGGCCGGTTCTGGTTCTCATTCCCGGTCATCGCGGATGAGGGGCCGCGTCTTTAACAGGCTGCATGATGCGTGATTTTCGCCAGCCTGCTGGCGCTGTGTCACGAAAGGCCCGCCGCCCCAACGGCCTGTTTCTGAACGAATATCGGTTCGCGAGGGAGGCTGTTTGCGGCGAGCCTGCTTCTGGCGCGGTCGATCTTCATTGAACATTCACACAGACGCATGGTGGGCCTGCGTCTTCGGGGTTGAGCGCCGGCGCGCTCGCCACGACGTTTTCATGAGGGGTCCAATCCGTGTCACATATCAACAAGTTTGCGGCGACGACGAGCTTTGTCGCTGCCGTGCTGTCGAGCAGCTGGAGTGGCCTTGCCACTGCCCAGGAGACTGACCAGGAGGACGCATATGTCCTCGATGTCATCACCGTCGAAGGTTATCGTGAGGGGCTGGCGCGTGCCCGCGAGCTTGAGCGCGGCGCCGACAGCCTCGTCAGCATCGTGTCAGGCGATTCGATCGGCAAGCTGCCCGATACCAATGTCGCTGAGGCGCTCAACCGGCTGACCGGCGTCTACCTGCGTCCTGACCAGGGCGAGGGCCGCTATGTTTCGATCCGCGGTGTCGATCCGATCCTCAACAACGTCACCCTTAACGGGCAGACAGTTGGGGTGTCGGACACCGATGGCCGTTCAGGTCGCGCTGCGCCGCTCGACGTGCTTTCGGCGTCCTCGCTGAACCGGGTCGAGGTGTTCAAGGTCACCACGCCGGATCTTGATGGCCAGTCGATTGGCGGCACGATCAATATCGTGACCCCGACGGCTTTCGATTTTGACGGGCTTTATGCCACGCTCAATGGCGATTACGGCTTCAATGATTTCGGCGAGGAAAGCGACATCTACTCGATCGATGGTGCCATCGCGAACACTTTCCTCGATGGCAAGCTCGGCGTCTATGTCAGCGCGAGCTACTGGTACAAGGAATATCTCTCGCATCTCTACGAAAATGCGCGGGCATCCTTCGCTGATGAAGGTGTCGACACGGTGCTTTATCCGGACCGTGTCCGGTTCGGTTCTGCCGTCGGCGAACGTGAACGCACCAATGCCACACTCAACCTCGAATACCGTGCCGATGACACAACGCGGGTCTGGGCCCGGTACTACTACACCGAATATCTCGATACCGAACTGCGCCCGGAATTCACGATCCGCAATCGCGGTGACCTGGTCGGCGTATCGGAAACGGAGTTTTTCTGGACGCGCTATGCGATTGAGAACGAGACACGAGTTGAAGAACAGGAACGCCCGGTCCGCCAGTTCGTGGTCGGCGGCGAAAAGGAAATCGGCGCGTGGACGCTAGAGAGCAATCTCAATTACACGACAGCTGAAGAGCTCAATCCCCTCCTCAATTATTACGAGTCGGAACCTCGCTCCCCGCGCGTCGATACGCTGGATCCATCGCAGGCACCGGTCCGGTTCGAGATCAGTGGTAACGGGCGCGCTGTGCCTTTCTACAATGCCGACACGACAGATGGGCTCACACCTGCCGATCCGGCCTTCCACGATATCACCCGTCGGCGCGCCATCACTTCGACCGTGGAAGAGGAAACCTACACGGCTGATTTCGACGCGCTTTGGGAGGGCGAATTCAATAACCGCGCCGCCACATTCAAGACCGGCTTCAAATATCTCAGCCGCGACAAGTCCGTGGATGACCAGGACACGCGTTTCCCCTTCGAAGGCGACGCCACCCTGGCCGACAACAATATCGGCGTCCTGTTCTCCGATATTGGCCAGGGAATTCCCTATGACCTCGTTCCCGGGCAGGTGCTCCCCATACCGGACCCAAATGGTTACGAAGCTTTCTTCAACGCCAACCGCGACCAGTTCTCATTTGATGAAAGCAGTTCGCGGTCAAACTCGATCGAGGATGATTACACGCTGGAAGAGCGCATAGCGGCCGTCTATGCAATGGCGTCAATTGACCTGTCCGACACGGTGAACCTGATCGGCGGCGTGCGGATCGAACAGACCGATGTCGATGTTTCGGCATTCTCATTCGTTGATACTGTGGAACAGGGCAATGCCATTCCCGATGGTCGCTCGCGAATCGGCGAATTGCCCTTTGCTGAAAGTGACATTGTCGATGTGTCAGCGTCCTATGATTACACGACCGTGCTTCCGTCGATCATTCTGCGTTGGGACGTCAATGAGAGCTGGCAGGCGCGTGCCTCGGTCTCAACCAATCTCGGGCGTCCCGATTATCCGGATGTGGCGCCAATCTCTACGCTTGAAGTGACAGAGTTTTACGACGAGCTCGATGATGTGGTGCGGCTTTCTGCCAGCAATGAAATCGGCAATCCTGAACTCGATCCGTATTATGGCATAAATTATGATGCCTCACTGACCTATTACTTCCCGGATAACACCGGGGCGGTCTCGGTCGGGGCGTTCTACAAGAACATCGACAATGCCATCTACACGTTCCGGCGTGACCTGGAAGATTTCGAGTTTCTCGGCGTCACGTTCGACGATTATTCCGAAGCCACGCTCAACAATGCCGAGGCCGGTCACATTGCGGGCATCGAGCTGTCTTTCCAGAAGGATTTCGTACAATTGCCGGCGCCCTTCGACGGCCTGGGTGTCCTGGCAAACGCATCCTTCATCGATTCCGAGGTGGAAGTGTTCGAACGCCCTGGCGAGAAGCTGCCCTTCTTCAACCAGGCCGACACGATCTATAATGCCCAGCTCTATTATGAGAAATATGGCGTCCAGGCACGCCTGGCCTATGCCTACCAGAGCGAAGCGATCTTCGACGAGATCGGGTCGAGTGCCGAGCAGGATAT
>CAYXQV010000004.1:5409-10579 GCA_964467505.1 uncultured Hyphomonadaceae bacterium
TCCTTTTCAGGGATCCTCCCGCATTCTCGAAAAAACGCCGTGGCCTGCCGGGAAAACCGGTTTAGGCTAGGCCCTTGTGAGATTTCAGGCAGACGTTCTCGCCAACAATCGGATGATTTTCCAGGAGATCAATATCGAGCCCGAAGGCAAAGCCGGTCCCGCTGGGGGCAGTTCAGGGAATGGCAATCTGTTTGAGGCCTTCCAGGCGCTCAGGCCGGCCCTGACCCGCTTTCTCTCCGCCCGTGGTGTCGATCCATCCGATCTTGAAGACGTTCTGCAGGATATGGCCATCAGGATTGTCAGTCCGCCAGATGACCAGGCGATCAGGAACAACACCGCTTTCCTGTTTTCCATGGCGGCCAACCTGGTGCGCGACAGAAGGCGGCGTGCGCGCACACATCATGATGACAGACATTTGTGCGTTGAAGATGTTGAATTGCATGACCCGTCTGCTTTTGTCGATGATCTGGTGGATTCGCGGATTCGTCTGCGTCGTCTGGATGTGGCGCTGGGCAAACTGCCGGCTGACCAGCGCCGCGTTTTTGTCTTGAGCAGGGTGAAAGGTCATACGCTCAGCATGGTCGCCGAGGAGACGGGTCTTTCGATTTCAAGGACGCGGAAACTGCTTGAACGCTCAATGGCTCAACTTGCCCGCAAAGTCTGGGAGGATTGAGCATGACAAAGCGCGAGCCCCCGGGAACTGACCAGGAATGCATCGATGCCGCGAAATGGCTTGTTGCGATTGATGAAGGCTTGTCACCGGGCCAGAGCGCCTTGTTGCAGGCCTGGCTGGATGAGAAACGCGAACGCGGCGACCTGCTCTGGCAGCAGGCGGCACTTGGTCAACTGGCCATCCGCCTTGACGAGCGCCGCGACCGCCACCGCCGCCCTGTCCGGGCAGGTCTGACGCTGGCGGCCGCTGCGTGCCTGGCCCTCGCGGTGGTCATCGTGGCGCAATCCCTGGCGCCATCGCCGGTGCAGCAATACCAGACGCAGAGAGGTGAGATCCGGACCATAGAACTGGAGGATGGAAGCCAGCTCTGGCTGGATGCCTCAACCGTGGTCGAGGTCGCCTTCGAAGCCGATCGCCGGCGGGTGGAAATGGAAAGCGGGCGCCTGTTCGTGAGCGTTTCCGACAATCCAACCCGCCCTTTCGAGGTGGCGACAGGCCGGTTCACGGTGCGCGCCGTGGGCACGGCATTCGAGGTGACGGAGTTTCAGCGCAGAGCCGGCGTCGCGGTGAGCGAAGGTGTTGTCGAGTTGCAGATACCTATGTCGGACACCTCGCACACGCTCAGCGCTGGCCAATCGGCTTTCCTCTTTCCCGATGGCAGTATCGGGCCTGATGCGAGGCCTGTTTCGGGATTTGCGTCCTGGCGGAACGAAAGGATGGTGCTGGTCGACATGCCCTTGCGCGATGCTGTCTCCGAATTGAACCGTTATTTCGAGCGCCCACTGCGGATCGGCGATGACGGTCTTGGCGCGCGACGGATCAGTGCCTCATTCTCGCTTGGTGATCTCGACACGCTGAGCCTCGGTGAACTGGTCGCTGAAAGTATCGGCGGGCGAGCGCTGGAACAGGAGGACAGGAGCGTTCTTCTCGTCGCGCAGGAGGAGTAAAAAAAACGACATGATCAACGGATAATAGGGAGCCGAAGGGGAAGGGGGACCAGAGGCGTGCCAGGAGCCGTGAATGGAGCCGTTATGGAGTCGCCCTGTCTGCCTCGCGGTAATGAGTTTGACGCTTGTCGCACCCGTTGCCATGAGCCAACCGCAAGCCCCACTCATTCCCCAACTCCAGCCCGGTCCGTTATCGCATGTGCTGTTCGAGCTTGCCGACAAGGCACAGGTCAGCATCGCGTTTGATGCCGGACTTGTGGACGGGCTGGAGACGCCAGGGACGGACCGCCCGGTGTCCCTGGAAGAGGCACTTGCTTTGCTGCTCGCCGACACCGGACTTTCCTACCTGATCACGGCCGCAGGAAATGTCGCCATCATCAGGCCGGACGCGATACCTGGCGAGGACACCGCGTCTGACGGGCATTCGCCCGTCGACCCGGTCAGGGTCAGCCGCCGCGATCTTGTTGATCCGCCGTATATCCTGGAGCGCGTTACCGTTCCCGGATATCGCCAGAGGCTCGTGGACGCGCAGGAATTGTCGCGTGTCCGGGCCGGCCTGACCGACGTGATCCTCGCCGACGCCATCGGCAAGCTTCCCGACAGGAATATCGCTGAAGCCCTTGATCACTTGCCGGGCGTCTACAGGATCTCCGATCAGGACGAAGGACGCTACGTCTCCATTCGCGGCGTGGAGCAGGCTCTGAACACTGTGACACTGAACGGGGTCGCCATTGCCGCATCCGATACCGATGGCCGGTCGGGACGCGCAGCGCCACTCGATGTGATGAGCACCGCATCGCTCGCCCGGGTCGAAATTCACAAGGTTTTTTCGCCCGATCTCGATGCCAACGCGATTGGCGGCATCATCGCGATCCATACGCCGTCGGCTTTTGATTTCGAGGACAGTTTCGCAAGCCTCACAGCTGAACTTGGCTGGAGTGATTTTGGGTCTGGTCGCCAGCAGGCCTCCTTGCTGGGCATGTTTTCCAGGCGGTTTGGCCCGGCAGATACTTTCGGAGTGTATGCCAGCGCTGAATACTGGTCTCGCGAGTATCTGTCCCATCTTTATGAAAACAACCGTGTCACGGCAATCGGTGTTGACGAAGTTTCGTTGTTGCCGGTTTCGATCCGGTTGGGATCAGCTGCAGGACGACGCGAATACAAGAGTTTCACGACATCCCTCGACTGGCGACCGGATGCCTATGTGTCCTACTGGGCCCGGCTCCTGGTTTCTGAATATGTCGACGACGAGGTGCGCCCGGAAATTTCGGTCAAGCTGGACGGTGCCCTGACGAGCCTGACCGGGGGAGGTTTCCGCTGGCAGGGGCTGAAGCTCGACAATGAGACCCGGACCGAACGCCAGGAACGTCCCGTACATCAACTGGTGATGGGCGCACGAAGGAGGCTTGCGCGCGACTGGAGCATCGAGGTGCAGCTGAATCGAACCCTCGCGCGGGAAGTAAACCCGTACGTCAACTATTACGAATCTGTCGGCACATCTGAAACGCGTGCAGACTTCCTCGTCTCTGATGAAGGGTTTGCAAGGCCCCGCACGCAAGCTGACCTGGTTTCGATAAACAGCCTGCTGGCCGCGCAGAACAATTCGGTCGATCGCCTGCGCCGGGTGAGTTCCAATGTCGAGGAATCGGTCTGGTCCGCAGATGCGAGGATTTCCTATCAGGGTCATCTCGGCGCGATGGGATTGCGCGCTGACGCCGGGGCCAGGTCCCTCAGTCGCCGTAAATTTGTCGATGACAGGGAAGATCGCTACGATTTTGTCGGGCAGGCAACGCTGAATGACGCACAACTCGGCGCCAGCTTTGCCGGGCTTGGCGCCTCGCAGGACTACCAGCTTGTGCCGGGCCTGAACCTCAGCGTGCCGAATCCGTCTGGTTTCGAGAGGTTGTTTTTCACCCGGCCAGACCTGTTTGTGTTCGATGTCGAGGGGTCGAGGCGAAACACCGTTGAAGATGAATATGTGATCTACGAGACGATCCGTGCGGGGTTTCTCGATACGCGTCTGCAGATCAGCCCGCAACTCGAAGTTTCGGGCGGCGTTCGTATTGAACACACGACGGTCAACGCATCGGCCAGCCTGTTTGTCCGCAGCGCGGCGCCGGGCGCGTCCTCACCAGCAGCGGCGACAGAAGGCGGGCTTCAGCGCGGGGATATCCTGCCGGTGTCAGGCAGCAACGACGATTTGCGCGTTTCGCCAGCCCTGCTCGCGAAATGGGAGATCTATGACCAATGGCTTGCGCGAGCCTCTGTCACAAGCACCTTTGCCCGTCCCGATTTTATCGACATGGCGCCGATTTCGGTTCTTGATGTCGAAATATCGGATCATTCCGCCCCCGGTGCCAGCCGACTGACCGGCTTTGTCAAGACCGGCAATCCGGGTCTCAAACCCGTGACCAGCCTGAACTGGGATGCCTCGCTGCATCGCTCTTTTTCCGGCCAGTCAGGCTGGGTTTCCCTGGCCGTGTTCAACAAGTCGCTGGACGGTATCGTCGACACTGTCGAGCAGCGTGTATCCGAGACGGAATTCGCCGGTATTTCCTTTGACCAGCTCTATGTCGCGATGCCCGAAAATCTCGCGGATGGGTATGTTCGAGGCGTAGAATTTTCGCTGAGGCGGGACTTCATCAACGCGCCCGCGCCGCTCGACCGGTTCGGCATTCTTGCGAACGTGTCGTTCTCGGATTCACGCGTGAACCTGCCATCGCGTGGGTCGGATGCCTCGGCGCTCCTCAACCAGTCGGACCAGCTTGCCGCCGTGCAACTATACTATGAACACGAAGGGTTTGATGCGCGTATTGGTCTGAACCATCAAGGCGAGGCCTTGCTGGACCGCGGCCGGGTGTCCAGTGATGACGTGGTTCGCGACACGCAGGTCCGGCTCAGTGCGCAGGCCAGTTTCGATGTGGGAAATGCATTCGAAATGACTGCGATGGCGACCAATCTGACGAATGAGCCAGACCGCGTCCGGTGGCGCAGTGACACCCGGTTGCTTGCCGAAAATCCCGGATACGAAACCTATGGCCGGGGATTTCGGATCGCGCTCACAAGGAGATGGTGAACTGATCTGGTCGGCAACGGCCCCAGGCGCTGGCTTCGAAAGCGTCCGCTATAGCCACCCGGTTTGCCATGAAGCGGCGGTCTTCCGTTTCACTGCCGGCCAGCCTGATCAATTGGCACCCAGGAGCCGCTCGAGGGCTGGCGGCAGGTCCATGCCATAGATGTCCTGCAGCTTGTCGAGCACGCCGAAAACAAGGATGAATCCCAAGACCGGCGGTATGACATAACGAAGAAGCGTGCGCACGAGGCTCACCACGGCGCCGCTGCCCAGCTCCGCCTCGATAGATCCGCGCGACAGCACCCAGCCGGCAAACAGCGAGATCAGGATCCCTCCCAGCGGCAGGAGGATCGAGCCGGTGACAAAGTCGATATGGTCGATCCACTCGCCGTAATAGACATAGCCGATACCGACGAGGAAGATTATGAGGCCAAGCGTGATCGCGCCCTGCGTCCGGCTGATCCAGGGCTGGTCCTC
>CAYXQV010000004.1:10679-29297 GCA_964467505.1 uncultured Hyphomonadaceae bacterium
GCCATCAGCACCGGCAGGCCGAGCAGGATGATGCAGGCGAGATAGATGATGATGAAAGCGCTGCCGCCATTCTCACCAGCGGTGAAGGGAAAACGCCAGAGATTTCCGAGCCCGACCGAAGAGCCGACAGCCGCCATCAGGAAGCCGAAGCGCGATCCCCAGTGCTCGGTCTTCGAATGAATGGCCGTCATCGCGAACCCTCCCCGATTGCGCGGATGTCTGGATAATTTTTTTCCAACCTACGGGGCGACGTGCAAAAATCAATCGCCAAAATTGCCGGCTCAGAACACGCCGTGTGCAGATGATGGCGCCTTGCGATGAATATCGGCCGACATGACCAGGCCGAAGCCGGCCATGACGGTCAGCATGGCCGTACCGCCATAGGAGACCAGGGGCATCGGCACGCCGACAACGGGCACCAGGCCCAGGACCATTCCGACATTGAACACGATATAGAAGGCCAGCATGGCCACGGTTCCGGTTGCCGCCAGCCGGGCGAAGATACTCTGGCAGCGCATGGCGATGTAAAGTCCCCATCCGATGATCGTGCCCCAAAGTAGCATCAGGCCCGCGGCTCCGAAAAAGCCCAGTTCCTCTGCGATCACCGTCAGGATGAAGTCGGTGTGCTGTTCAGGAATATAATCGAGCTGCGACTGGGTGCCTTTCAGATAGCCTTTCCCGCGCAAGCCTCCCGAACCGATGGCGATCTTTGCCTGTTCGATCTGGTAGCCATCCCCCAGCGCGTCGGTGGATTCCCCGGCAATCTGCTCGACAAATGTGTCGACACGCTCGCGCTGATAGTCTTCCAGCACGTAATTGTAGACGATCGGAACGCTGGCCGCGCCCAGCAGTGCCGCCGCTGCGATCACCCGCCAGGGCAGGCCGGCCACGAATATGATCACACCGCCGGAGGCCACCAGCGCCAGTGTTGTTCCGAAATCGGGCTGCTTGAAGATCAGTGCTGCCGGCAACAGCATCAGGCCCAGCGCGGGCATGTGCAGAAGGTATCGCCCTTCGGTTTTGGGTAATACGGTCTGGTAATACCGCGCCAGCACGAGGACGAGCGCCAGCTTCATGAATTCCGATGGCTGCACGGCAACCGGGCCGACCGCCAGCCAGCGCTGGGCGCCGCCGCGCATTTCCCCGAAAAACTCAACGGCAACAAGCAGCAGGAGTGTCGCGCCATAGGCGGGCAGGGCAAGGCGCATCCACGCCCGCAGCGGCACCATGGCGAGGGCGATCATCACGAAAAAGGCGATGGCGAAACGGGTCAGATGCCGGGCTGGCAGGTCGGCCTCGCTTGAATTGCCGTGCGTGACAGAGTGCAGCATGCCCGTGCCGATCAGCGCCACCGCCACCAGGAACAGGACCAGCCCCCAGGGCAGTTGCGAAAGCCGGATGAAAAAGCCGGAGCGCGCGAAGCTCAGCCCGCCTGCGCCGCCGCGCGTTTTCATGTGCCCGGAAATATCCATTACAGCGCCCCTCGCCCGCTGCCGGGGCTGGCCGGGGCGTTCGCCATGCGCTGGACATGCGGTGCGCGCCGGCTGTCGAGGCGCAGGGCTTCGGCCATGATGTCGCGGGCCACCGGCGCGGCGGCACGTGAGCCGCCACCACCATGCTCGACCACGACGCTGATCGCGTATTTCGGATCCTCAGCCGGGGCATAGCCGACAAACAGGGCGTGGTCGCGCAGGCGTCGCTCCAGGTCGTCATTCGCGATCACGCCGCCGGCGCGTTCCTCGACGCTGATGCGACGCACCTGCGCGGTGCCAGTCTTTCCGGCCATGCGCGCACCGGCCACGCCAAGTTCGCCAGCCCGGCGCGCCGTGCCGCCCCATTCCGATGTGACGGCAAACATGCCGGCTTTCATCCGTTCGATGATTTCCGGGTCGAATTGTGGCGCGCGGTGGTCGGCTTTTTCCAGCTGTGGCCCGACGATCAGCAGGTTCGGCTCGACGAAACGTCCGCCGGTCGCAATCCGCGCGGTCATCAGGGCCAGTTGCAGCGGCGTCGTGGTCAGATAGCCCTGACCGATACCGAAATTCAGTGTCTCGCCCTCATACCAGGGGTCTCCGAGCACCCGGCGCTTCCAGGCATCGTCGGGCACCACACCGCGCGCGCCGCCAGTCATCCCGAGCGACCAGGTGTCGCCCAACCCGAAGCGACGGGAAACCTCCGCAATCTTCTCGACCCCGGTGCGTCGGGCGACTTCGTAGAAATACACGTCGCAGGACTGCTTGATGGCATTGTGCATGTCCATCGCCCCGTGGCCGCCCTGCTTCCAGCAGTGCCAGGTGCGATTTCCGAAGCGATAGTGACCGGGGCAATAGACCCGCTCCTTCGGGTCGATCACGCCTGCCTCCAGCGCCGCTGTGCCAACGACCATCTTGAAGGTCGAACCGGGCGGATAAACACCGTCGAAGGCCTTGTGGTAGAGCGGCGAGCGATCATTGTTTCGCAGCTTGTCATAATCGGTCTGGCTGATGCCGTTGACGAAACTGTTGGGGTCGAATGCCGGTGTGGAGACAAGCGCCAGGATGTCGCCGGTCTCGACATCCAGCACGACGGCTGCACCCGACTCCTCGCCAAACCGGTCAATTGCAGCCTTCTGAAGCCGCGCATCAATCGATATCACCACGTCCTTGCCAGGTTTCGGGGCGAGATCGGAACTTTCCAGCTTGTTGATCACCCGGCCGGCAGCGTTCGTGACCTCTCGCGTCGAGCCGGGCGCCCCCGTCAGCCAGGCATCGCAGACCCGTTCGACCCCGGAACGCCCCGTACGCATGTCGGGATGTCGATAGAGCCGGTTCAACCGACGGCGGGTTTCTTCCCATTTGACCTTGATGTCGCTGTCGTCCGGCATCTGGCGACCGATTATCGCCGGATGAACCGATCCATCGAGATTTTGCCCATCCAGCCATTTCCGCTGCTGGGGGTCGAGCCGGGTGCGGACCTCCTCCACGATGAGCCGCACCACGTCCCGCTGGCTGGCACGCGCCACATAGCCCAGCACATGCGCAAAATCGCGCCCGCTCGGATAGGAGCGCGTTCGCCCCATTTCTACCGACACGCCAGGCAATTCCACCGCATGCAGTTTCATGCGGGCAAAATCCTCATAGGTCAGCTCGCGCGCCACCAGCGTCTCGACAAAGGGCGCCTCGCGTGAAGCTTCCCGGACAATCTGCTCCTGACGCGCCGCTGGCAGGTCGATCAGGCGGGCGATCTGCCTGAGTGTCTCGCGCATATCGGCGACCTGCTCGCGCACCAGGGTAACCCGTCCGGCACGGCGGTGCGATGCGAGCGGGCGCCCGAAGCGGTCAACAATCTCGCCGCGCTCGGGCGGCTCAAGGTTGAGCCGGATGCGGTTTTCCTCTGCGAGATTCCGGTAATCCTTGCCATGGGCCAGTTGCAGTTGCGCAAACCGTGCAATCAGCCCGGCCCACACAGCAGCCCCGCCACCCGCAGCGATCATCAGGCGCCGGTCATGATTGACACTTGCAGGCTTCGGCGGCGGCTTTGCCATCAGGCGAGACCTCCATATTCGCCGGGACGCCGGTTCAGGTCGAGCACCGGCTGCACGATCGTGTAGAGCAGCGATGTGGTGACCCAAGCGCCCAGCAGTGGCAGGAACGAAACCGCATGGCTCGTCAGCACATAGGCGACCAGCCAGACCGTCACCATGCCTGCCAGGAGGCTCAGATAAGGCAGCAACCGGGCAAGCACAGGGTCATGGGCTGTGTCCAGGGCCTCGATCATGGCCGCGTGCAGGCCGTAGGTGATCAGGTTGACCATCACGAAAAAGCCGAGCGGTGCCATGCCGGTCAGGTCGCTCAGAAGGCCGATCGCGCAAAGCACCAGCATCGGACGGATGGAAAGGCCCACGCGCGCCCAGCCAACCGCTGCGGCCAGTGCGGCATAAGGCCAGGCGATATCCACCCCGAACAGTGCGCGCGGCGTCAGCCCCATGACCATCACGGCAATCATGATGCCGGCTCCGAGAAACAGCCGGCTGTTCGGTCCGGTCATGCGCCAGCGAAGCAGGAATGTGCGTGCCAGGGAGCGCCGGACCATTATTGCACCGCCGTTGCGTCGGATTCGGCGGCACGCGTAGTCTCGCCGACAATCGTTTCTGCGATGTTTTCCTGTTCGGGCGCCGGCGCGTCTGCGGGCGTCGGTATCCGGGCTGGAGGGATCAGGCGCACGAACCCTCCGCGCGTATCGGCCATGGAAAACCGCACGTGCCAAACGGTCTGGCCGGCCTTGCCCTCCCCGGAATAGACTTCCCCGACAGTCAGCCCACGCGGAAAGACGCCGCCCTCCCCGCTTGTGAGCGCACGCTCGCCGGGCAGGAAGGGATCGCGTTCGGGCCGGTCGTCAAGCAATCCTGCGGCGCCGTTGCGGTCACCAAAGAGGATCGCCCGCACGCCGCTTGTCTCACCAAGCACCGGGATGCGGGAATTGTAGTCGCTGACCATCAGGATGCGCGATGATGTCTCGCCCACTTCGATCACGCGTCCGACAAGGCCGCCCTCATTGACGGCGACATAATCGACGCGCACGCCCTGGGCGCGGCCAGCATTGGCAAGCAGCGTCTTGAAAAACGGACCTTTGGGCTCGGCCACGATCCGGGCGGTCACACCCTTGTGGGGCGGTTCGCCGAGGGCGTTGAGCATGGCTTCGTAGGCTTCCAGGCGCTGCGCCATTGACCTTGCGGCAAGTTCGTAGCGGGACAATTCGCGGACTTTCGCCTCCAGTTCACGGATGCGGCGTTGATTTTCCGCCTGTCCGGTGAGGTGCGCGATCAGTCCGGGGCTCTGACGGCCCATGGCCTGGCCGCCACCCACGATGATGTCGCCGGCCGTGGTGCGGGCCGGCGCGAAATAGGCTGAAATGCCCGGCGCGCCCTGTACGATCAGCAAGGCCAGCGCCAGCGCCAGCAGCACGCCGAAGAACAGCCGCCTGGCTGGCCGTTTGCCCGCTGCTGTCCGCGTCTTTCGCGCCATGGGCTGTCTTGCTCCTGTCTTGCCCGCCCAAGCGTGGCATGATTCTCATGCCTGGTGGCTCACCCGTCGCGTCAGTACCTGACAGGTCGGCCCCTCACACTTCGGGGCTGAGAACAGATTTCATCTTCGGATAGTTTTCTAGCACGACACCGCAGCCATTGACGACGCATTTCAGCGGATCGTCGGCCAGCATGACCGGAAGCTTCGCCTGTTCGCGAATGCTGCTGTCGAGATTGCGCAGCAGGGCGCCGCCCCCGGTCAACACGATGCCGCGATCGACAATATCTGCCGCCAGTTCCGGGGGCATGGCTTCGAGTGCCGTCTTGACGGCATCAATGATCGCGCTCACCGGCTCGGAAAGGGCTTCAGCGACCATTTCCTCGGTGATTTCAGCTTCCTTGGGCACGCCGTCCATTGTGCCGCGACCACGAACCGTCAGCGCCATGCCCGGGCCGTTTTCCGGTTTTACGGCGCTGCCAATCTCCTTCTTGATCCGCTCTGCAGTCATTTCGCCGATCAGGATTTTCCGTTCACGGCGCAGGAACTGGACAATCGCCTGGTCCATCTTGTCACCGCCGATCCGCACCGAACGTGAATAGACGATCCCGCCTAGCGACAGGACGGCCACTTCCGATGTGCCCCCGCCAATATCGACCACCATCGAGCCGGCCGGATCCTCGATCGGCAGGTTGGCACCAATGGCCGCGGCCATGGGCTCCTCGATAAGTTCGACCTGGCGGGCGCCCGCCGCGAGCGCGGACTGGTGGATGGCGCGGCGCTCGACACTGGTTGCGGAACTCGGCACGCAGACAATGATCAGCGGCGATACAAAGGCGCGGCGATTGTGCACCTTGCGGATGAAATGCTTGATCATCTCTTCGGCGACGTCGAAATCGGCGATCACGCCGTCGCGCATCGGGCGAATGGCTTCCATGTTGACCGGGGTCTTGCCAAGCATCTGCTTGGCCTGGTTGCCAACGGCATAGACGATCTTGCGGCCACCCTGGGTCATGAACGCCACAACCGAAGGCTCGTCGAGCATGACGCCCTGACCCTTCACATAGACAAGTGTGTTTGCAGTACCAAGGTCAATGGCCATGTCGGTTGACAACATGCCCATGAGTGATCCGATCATTTCGTGCGCCGCCTTGTCTGCACCGGCGTTGAAGCCTGTGCCGTTTGGATGAGTTTCTCCCGACCCTTATAGATTGTGTGCAGTTTAAATCCGATTAAGGCAAGATTCGATCTACAGGAAAACTGTACGATACGTACACACTAGCGTTGCCCCGAGTTAATGCAGGCGCCCTGGCCATAAGCGCCGAATTGCCAGAATCGCCATAGAGGAACGGAGCGTTCCGCCTTTTGCGGGTGCGACAGGGCCTGGGAGCTGGCGAGACTGGCTGGTGCCAGCGATGCGACAGGAGAGAGCGGGCGTCTTCGAGAGCGGTTTGCGCGCCACGGCCCTTCCCAGACCTGTCGTGATGCGCTTTACGCATGATCATGACCTTTGCCGTGACCTGTCTGACACTGTTTCCGGAGGCCTTCCCGGGGGTGCTGGGCGTATCGATTCTCGATCGCGCGCGGGCGGCTGGAATTTGGTCGCTGGAGGTGCTGGACATCCGCAGCTTTTCGGACCATAAGCACCGTTCCGTCGATGACACGCCCGCTGGGGGCGGGGCCGGTATGGTCCTGCGTCCCGACGTGGCAGGCAAGGCGGTGGATGCGGTGGCTGACGGGCGACCGTTGATTTATCCGAGCCCGAGGGGCGCTCCGCTCACACAAGCCCGCGTGCGAGATATCGCCGGCGGAGCGGGTGTGATTTTGTTGTGTGGGCGTTTTGAAGGGCTGGACCAGCGCGTGATCGAAGCGCGCGGCATGGAAGAGGTTTCGCTGGGCGACTATGTGCTCGCCGGCGGCGAAGTTGCGGCACAGGCGCTGATCGAAGCGAGCGTGCGGTGTCTTCCGGGTGTCGCGGGCAATGACATGTCGCTGGAAGACGAGAGTTTCGAGGGCGGGCTCCTTGAATACCCACATTATACGCGTCCGCGCGTGTGGGAAGGAAAGGAAATCCCGCCGGTCCTTGTGTCTGGTGACCACGCAAAGGTGGCCGCATGGCGCCAGGCGGAAAAAGAGAGAGTAACCCGGGCCCGCCGTCCTGATCTGTGGCGGAAATGGGCGCGCGAAAATGGCAGGCCAGCGTCGGAGAGTGATGATGAACGTGATTGAACAGCTGGAAGCGGAAGAGGTCTCCCGCCTCAGTGAGGGAAAGACCATTCCGGATTTCTCACCGGGCGATACGCTCACCGTGAATGTGCGGATCCGCGAGGGCGAGCGTGAGCGGGTCCAGCGTTTCGAGGGCGTGTGCATCGCGCGCGCAGGGGCCGGGCTTCAGGAAAACTTCACGGTTCGCAAGATTTCCTTCGGCGAGGGCGTCGAGCGCGTCTTCCCGGTATATTCGCCGCTGATCGAGAGCATCGAGGTCAAGCGCAAGGGTCGGGTGCGCCGCGCAAAACTCTATTATCTGCGCGATCGCCGCGGCAAGTCGGCAAGGATTGCAGAGCGCACCAGCGGGCATGGCATGGAACAGGTCGAAACCCTTGTTTCCAAGACCGAGAAGCGCCGCCAGAAGGCTGCGCAAAAGGTTGAGCGCAAGGCCGAGGCTGCGCGCCAGCGTGAGGCGGCAGACAAGATCAAGGCCGAGGAAGAAGCTGCTGCCGCCGCAGCTGCAGCCGCTGCAGCCAGCGCCGAAGAGACCAGCAGCGAGGAGTAGTGCGCTTGCACTCCGGCGTGATCTGGCCATGAGCCTGGGATCTGCCGAAGCGCGAAGCGGAAACCTCTATCGCCGCCGGCTTTTTCCGATTTTGGGCTTTTCTTCGATCCGCGTCGCCGGCATGGTCGCGGCGCAAGAGGGAAGTCCGCATGCGCGCCGGTTATCTCGTTCTGACCATATTCGCGCTGGCGGCCTGCACCAGGTCCGACCCGGGCGATCATGGCGTCGTGAGTCTGTGTCGCCCCGCCGGGACGCCGCCAGGCCAGCTGGCCATAGGCGAGATGAAGGTGGAGGCAGCACGCATGCGCGTGCAACTTGATGCACGCGGCGAGGATGGCTGGTATGGCATCCTGATCGGGCTGGATGGACCGCAGGCCGATCATCTGGCCCGCATCACGCGCGAGAATATCGGCCAGCCACTCCGGCTGGCAATCGACGGAAATGTGCTCGCCGAGCCGGTCGTGCGCACACCGATCCTCGACGGCAGGGTCCTGATCTCAGGCAATTTCACGCGGCACGAGGCCGGCGCCATTGTCGCAGCGCTTTCGCCTGCATGTCCGCCAAGTTCTCAAGAGCCGACCGGCGCACCGGGAAATGGCGACAGTCCTGCGCCTGCGCCCGAGCCCGCTGTCGGCACGCTCGGCGCATCCGAGCCGCAAGACTGACTCGCAATAGCCGGTTTTTTCAGGCATACACCGCGCGATGAGCGAGACGACAGATACCGCAGCGGCCAAACGGCTCTTCATCCGGACATATGGCTGCCAGATGAATGTCTATGACAGCGAACGCATGCGCGACGTGCTTGCGCCGCTTGGCTATGCGCCCGCAGATTCGCCGGAAGACGCAGATCTTGTGGTGCTCAACACCTGCCACATACGCGAAAAGGCCACTGAAAAGGTCTATTCCGAACTCGGCCAGCTGAAAAAGCTGAAACAGGCTCGCGGTGGCAGGATGACCATTGCGGTGGCAGGGTGCGTGGCCCAGGCCGAGGGCGAGGAAATCATGCGCCGTCAGCCCGCGGTCGACCTGGTGCTCGGCCCGCAAGCCTATCACAAGCTCCCGGAAATGGTTGCGCGCGCGGCGCGGGCCACAGGCGAGCGGCTGGAAACCGGGTTCGACACACTTGAAAAATTCGACGCGCTGCCACTCACACGACAGGCCGATGGTCCCAGCGCCTTTCTTTCGGTGCAGGAGGGCTGTGACAAGTTCTGCACATTCTGTGTCGTGCCCTATACGCGCGGCGCAGAGGTTTCCCGGCCGGTCGATGCCATCACTGCGGAAGCGAGGAGCCTTGCCCGTCAGGGCGTGCGCGAGATCACCCTCCTGGGTCAGAATGTGAACGCCTGGCATGGCCGCGCGCCAGCGCTTTGCGGCGAGAGCGGCGAGTGGAGCCTTGGCGGGCTGTGCCGGCACCTTGCCAAGATCGGCGGCCTGGAGCGTATCCGCTACACAACCAGCCATCCGCGAGACATGGATGACGACCTGATTGGCGCCCATGGCGATACCGGGGCGCTGATGCCGTACCTGCACCTGCCCGTGCAGTCGGGATCGGATGCAATCCTGAAGGCGATGAATCGCGGTCATGGCGCCGGGCATTATCTTTCGATCATCGAGAAAGTGCGCCAGGCGCGCCCGGATATTGCCATCGCGTCCGACTTCATCGTCGGTTTTCCCGGCGAAAGTGAGACCGATTTCGAGGCCACGATGCAGCTCGTGCGCGAGGTCGGCTATGCCTCGGCCTACTCCTTCAAATATTCCGCGCGCCCTGGCACGCCGGCAGCGGAAATGTTCGGCCAGGTGCCCGATGACGTCGCTGATGACCGCCTCCAGAGGCTGCAGGCGCTCCTGCGTGACCAGCAGCAGGCCTTCAATGCGTCGAGGATCGGTCAGCGTGTGGCGGTCCTCGTCAGCGGGCATGGCCGGCTCGAAGGACAGTTGCATGGACGCTCGCCCTGGATGCAGGCGGTGCATTTCGAAGGGCCTGACACGCTCATGCACCAGATTGTCGAGGTCGAGATTGTCGGGGCCAGCCTCAATTCACTGACGGGGCAGTTGCCGCAGGACCAGGAGGCTGCCGCTTGACGACGCCTGCCCGTCCGGCCCAGTCGCCAGCAGCGCCCGTAAGCCGCTTTTACGAGGTTGCCTCGCCTGAACGCCTGCGTGACCTTTGCGGGCCGCACCATCGCCATCTCCAGGCGCTCGAATCGCGGTTTGCCGATCATGGCCTGCGCGCAGAGAGCCAGGGCGGTGGGATTATGCTGTCGGGCGATGGAGAGGGAGTGGCCCTCGCCGAGGCCGCGCTAGCCGATTTCGAACGCCGCCTGCGCGCGGGCGCCGATCCGAGCGAGCTGGAGCTTGGCGGCGCGATCGAGGCGGCTGCCACGCCTGATGGGCAGTTCGGCACGCTGAAGGGGCTGAAGCGGCCCGTGACGCCGCAAAGCAAGGGCCAGGCGGCCTATCTCGACACCCTCACTGATCCGGCCAATGGCCTTGTCTTCGGTGTCGGGCCGGCTGGCACGGGCAAGACCTATCTTGCGGTGGCTGCGGGTGTCGCCGAACTTCTCGCGGGCTTGCGTGAACGCCTTGTCGTCACCCGTCCTGCGGTCGAGGCCGGCGAGAAACTGGGTTTTCTGCCGGGCACGCTGGAAGAGAAGGTCGATCCATATATGCTGCCGATCTGGGATTCGCTTCGCGAACTGATGGGTGCAGAACAGATGGAACGACGCCTGGCACGCGGCGAAATCGAGGTCGCCCCGCTCGCCTTCATGCGCGGGCGGACACTCAAGAAGGCTTTCGTGATTGTCGACGAGGCCCAGAACACCACGATTGCGCAGATGAAAATGGTCCTGACACGGCTCGGCCGCGACAGCCGGATGGTGGTCACAGGCGATACCGGGCAGGTCGACCTGCCGCGCGGACAGGGCTCGGGCCTCGCACATGCGCTGGAGATCCTGGAGAATGTGCAGGGTATCAGTGCGCGCCGCCTGACGGCGAGTGACGTTGTGCGCCACGAACTGGTCTCGCGCATCATCAATGCCTACGAGGCTGCCGGGGCGTGATGGGCGCAATCGAATTTGATCTCAGGGTCGCTGATCCGGCCTGGCAGGTGCTTGCCGGCGTCGAGAGCGTCTGCGCCAGGGCATTGGAGGCCGGGCAGGCCGTCTGCCGCGGGCCAGGCGGGCGTGTCGAGCTTCTACTGACCAGCGATGACATGATGCAGCAGCTCAACCGCGACTGGCGGGGAAAGGACGCGCCCACCGATGTCCTGTCCTTTCCTGCCGGTGAGATGGCAGCGGGGTTCCTCGGAGATATCGCGCTTGGCCATGGTGTCTGCTTGCGTGATGCGACAGCATTCAGGCGCGATCTCCCGGACCATCTTGCCCATCTTGTGATCCATGGCCTGCTGCACCTTCATGGATATGATCACATTGAAGACACACAGGCAGAGCAAATGCAGGCGCTTGAACGAGAGGCGCTTGCCATGCTGGGGCTTGCAGACCCATACTTGAGCAACAACTGAGCAGAATAATGGACGATTCCGATACACAGGAAGCAGGTGAGCCGCCAAGTCGGCTGAGCCGGCTATTCCGATTGCCTCGCCGACGTGCGCACGCCCTGTCTGCCAGCATGCAGGCGGCCAATGGAAACGGTTCGCGCGCGCATACCGACATGCGCCTGCGACTTGCCGAATTCGAGGCGGGCACGGTCGCCGATGTCATGATCCCGCGTGCAGACATCGTCGCTGTCGAACTCGATACCGCGTTCGAGGAGGCGGTGAAGATTTTCGCACGCGAGGCCCATTCCCGCCTGCCTGTCTATCGCCAGTCGCTCGATGATCCGGTCGGCTTTGTCCATATCAAGGATATCGTCGCTGAACTGGCGCGCGAGGAGGGATCACAGGAGCCTGCCACGCTGGAAGGGCTGCGACGCGACATGCTGTATGTTCCGCCATCGATGCCGCTGGCCGACCTGCTGGTGAAGATGCAGTCGACGCGCATCCACATGGCGCTGGTCGTCGATGAATACGGGGGCACGGACGGTCTGGTCTCGCTGGAAAACCTTGTCGAGGAGATCGTCGGCGATATCGAGGACGAGCATGATGAGGAAGCGGTCGACTGTGTCCGGCGCGGACGCAATATCTTCGAGGTCGATGCGCGCATGGAAATCGACGACTTTGCCGAGGAGACAGGCGTCGATCTTTCCCTGCCCGATTTCGAGGACGAGATAGACACGCTTGGGGGAATCGCGTTTGCCTTGGCCGGCCGCGTGCCCGTGCGCGGCGAAGTCTTGCGCCATCCGGGGGGGTGCGACATGGAAATCATGGAAGCTGATACGCGCCGCATTCGCAGGCTGCGCTTGCGCATGCCCGGGCCGGTCGCAGCACGCAGTGATCTCAGCTGATGAGCGATGTCGCGGTTCGCTCCCAGGGGGTTGTGCTGTTTGCGGCCCTGCACGAATCGCTTGCGCGGGCGACAGGCTGGCGCGCGATGGCTGTGGCAATGTTGCTGGGTGCCTTCTCGTCACTGGCCTTCGCGCCGTTTCACGCAACGCCTGTCCTGATCATATCCTATGTCGGCCTGGTATGGATGATTGACGGTGCGCGCGGTCAGAAACGCTGGGGGAAGGCTGTCTTTGCCCGCGGCTGGGGTTTCGCCTTCGGTTTCTTCATCGTCAGCCTCTACTGGACGGCAGCGCCTTTCCTTGTCGAGCCTGAAAAGCATGCCGTTTTCATCTGGATGCCGCTGGTCTTGCTGCCTGGCGGCATGGCGCTGATCTGGGGTGCGACCCTCGCGATGGGCGGGGCTTTCTGGTCGTCCTCGCCCTCGCGGATATTCATTTTCTCGTTCTTCTTCCTTCTCGGGGAGGCAGTGCGCGGCAATCTTTTCGGCGGTTTTCCCTGGAACCTGCCTGGAACGAGCTGGATACCTGGCGGTGCGGTGTCGCAGGCGGCAGCAATTGGCGGTGTCTACTGGCTCAGCCTGCTCACGGTCGTGGCGTGCGCGGCACCGGCGGCACTGGTCGATACCCGCAAGCGCCGCGGACTGGCCATCCGGCTGTTGCCGACGGCGGGAAGCGTGATTCTCTTTGCGATGATATGGACCTGGGGCGCGCAGCGGATCAGCCAGCCTGCCCAACTGACCGAGCACATGGTCGTGCTGATGGATGCCGGTATTCCGCAAGAAGACAAGTTCAGCAGGGATGGTTATGCCAATCCGGAACTGCTGCGCACCTATCTGAAATGGCTGCAGTCGGATGGCGGCGCGCCCGGTGATATCATTGTCTGGCCGGAAGGCGCGATCGGGACCCTGCTGCTCGATGACCGCCAGCTTGCGCCGACAGCGGAATATCTTGGTGAGCGCACCCTGATCGCTGGCACGACCCGCCAGCAAAGTGCGTCCGGCGGGGGCTATGAATGGTTCAATTCCCTGGTCGTGCTCGGCGATGAGAGCGCGTTGACCGGAGCATCGGGACTGTATGACAAGCACCGTCTCGTGCCGGTCGGCGAGCTGGCGATGTCGCAGATCGTGCCATTCGGCGAGGCGATTTCCGGCATCCTGCCAGGCGCGTTGCAGCGCATAGCAAGGAACGGGTTCAGTACCGGCCTGGGGCCTGCCATTGTCTATGGTGATGATATCCCGCCATTCATTCCAATGATCTGTTACGAGGCGCTCTATCCTCAGGTTGCGCGCCGGGCCCAGCATGAGGCCGGTCACCGGGCGGACTGGCTGGTCGTGGTCTCGAATGATGCATGGTTCGGGGCGATGATCGGGCCGGCCCAGCATTATGCCCAGAACCGCTACCGCGCGATCGAGACTGGTTTGCCCATGGTGCGCGTGGCCAGTCGCGGCGCGTCTGCGATCATTGATGGATATGGCAGGGAGGTGGCCCGCGCCCAGCCTGTTGCGACCGGTCATGACGGCTGGCGGGGGCGTTACCTGCGCGGCCCGCTGCCCGCTCCGCAGGCGCAGCCCCTTTTCCAGTGGCGCGGTGCAAGCGCGCTGTTTCCATTGACACTCATTCTTATTGTCGTACTGGCCTTTTTCTCCTGGCGTCGTTAAAGGTGCCAGATCAACAAAAACAAACACATCTCCAGAGCAACAGAATGTCAGACAGCAAACATCCAAGCGATATTGACCGGGTCGTAGGTCAACGGGTGAGGTGGAGACGGCGGGAACTGAAGCTGACCCAGGAAAAACTTGGGGATCTTCTCGATCTTACTTTCCAGCAAGTCCAGAAATACGAGAAAGGCGTTAACCGTATATCGGCCGGGCGCCTCTACGAAGTTGCCTCGGTACTCGGGGTGCCGGTGACTTACTTTTACGATGGTGCAGAGGAATACCTGGCCACGGAAAGGGCAGGGCTTGCCGAATTCGACGAGAATGTGCACGCGCCGGTGATGAACTCCGAAACGCTTGATCTCGTGGCCGCCTTCCAGAACATTGAGGACCCGTCGCTGCGCAAGTCGATCCTGGCCACCATCAAGGCCGCGTCGAAAGCGCTCAAGGCCACCACGCCCTCCTGATGGCCACCATCTGGTGACGGGCCCGGTGCGGTCGGTCGGGTAAATCGCAATAGCATGAAGGCAGTGGATTGACTGATCTGCAGGACCGGCCGATACGCAGCTACGGGCGTCGCAATGCGCGAAAGCTTTCCGCGCGCCAGCAAGCGCTCATCGACAAGCGCCTGCCGGAACTGAGCGTTCCTGTCGCCCCGCCCGGGTCACTTCTCCCGCTATCGCTGTTTGACGGCCACGGCACGCAGGCCTGGCTGGAAATCGGCTTTGGCGGTGGCGAGCATCTCATCGCACAGGCAATGGCCAATCCGCAGGTCGGCCTGATCGGGTGCGAGCCCTTCATCGACGGGATGGCCAAGGCGCTTGGCCAGATCGAGAGCGAAGCGCTCGAAAATATCCGCCTGCACATGGGCGATGCACGCGAGTTGATGACATGGCTGCGCGAGGCGTCGCTTGCGCGCGTCTTCATCCTGTTTCCCGATCCCTGGCCCAAGGCGCGCCATTTCAAGCGGCGCCTCATCCAGCCGGATTTTCTCGACGAGCTTTTTCGCGTGACCCGGCCGGGCGGCGAGATCCGCTTTGCCACGGATGTGCGCAGCTATGCCGACTGGGCGATCACCCATTTCCTGGCGCATGGCGGGTTCGACTGGCCTGCGGCCCGAGCCAGTGACTGGCGCTGCCCGCCCCGCGATCATGTCACGACCCGCTACGAGGCCAAGCGGCTTGGCGATATTACGCCCGTCTGGTTGCGCTTCGAGCGACGGGCCGCATTGCGCTGAGCGCGTTTGAAGGCTCTCCTGTCGCAGGCCGGTTCCATCTGCCGGGTCTGTGGACGATCATATTCTGTTGGCAAGACTGCAAGGGCGAGGCCGGGCGCAACCGTCTTGACGCAGGGCGGGTTTCATGGCTTCTGGCGGCAATCGAATACGGTCGGTCTGAATGCCAAGACCCCGTCAGACCGACGGCTTTTGACTTCCACTTTCCGTATCGAGACCCCGGCGACCCGCCTGCGCGGTGCAGGCAATGGGCGCGGGCTGAATGCGGAAAGGCCAGGGCAATGGCAACCGGAACAGTCAAGTGGTTCAACACCCAGAAAGGCTATGGCTTCATCAAGCCCGATGATGGCGGCAAGGATATCTTTGTGCATATCTCCGCTGTCGAGAAGTCGGGCCTGCAGACGCTTCAGGACGATCAGGCGATTTCCTATGAGCTCTTCACCGATGATCGCCGTGGCAAGACCTCGGCGGTCGATCTTAAAATCCTCTGAGGTGGTTTAACGGCTGGCGAAAAACCAGCTCAAGCGGCTTTTCAGCAGCCTGTCCACCGGTACGCAGGATTTCCGCCAACAGCTGGCCTGGCCCCCTCGTGTCCAAGGCGACATTCGCGGGCATTGCGTTTCACTGCCGCCTGGCCAGGGACAGAGACCTGTCAGGCAAACTCGCTGCGCGCCACGAGGTTTCGAAGGGTTCCGCCTGCAAGAAAGTTTTCGAGATTGTCGAGAAACAGCCTGTCGGTGCGGTGCTTGGCTGCATCGGTGAGCGCCGATATGTGCGGCGTCAGGGTGATTTGCGGATGAGTCCAGATCGGACTTTGGTCCGGCAGGGGCTCTTCAGCGACGACATCAAGGGCGGCATGCGCGGGGCGCCGGGCTGCGAGTGCATCGAGCAGGGCAGCCTCATCAACCAGCTTGCCGCGTCCGACATTTGCAAACAACGAACCTTCCTTCATCGCGGCAAAGAAGGCGGCATCGGCGACCGCCTCGGTCTGCGCGGTGAGCGGCAGGCTCAGGAGCACCGCATCGGCCTGCGGCAGGGCATCGGCGAGCGCGTCCGGCGTGATCATCGCATCGGCATGTTCATGATCGCCGCCTGAGCGGCGCACACCCGTCACCACCGCGCCGAGTGCGCGCAGGCGTGTCGCGCTCTCCTGTCCGATATGTCCGAAGCCGACCACCAGCCAGTTCGAGCCGCCAATCTCGCGAAAGGGCATGCGTTTCCACTGCCGGCCCGCCTGGGCAGCCCGGCGCTCTGGTCCACCCTGGAAAAAGTCGAGACCGGCCCACACCACCCATTCCGCGATCGAGGCGGACTGTTCATGGCTGGACGTGTAGGCGCCGGCTTTCGCCCCGATGGCCCGCAGCACCGGATGCTCGATCCCGGCTGCCGAAGACTGGAACCAGTCCAGCCGGTCATCGCCCGTCAGGATTTCAAAGAAGCGCGAAATCGCCTTCGAAAAGTAGACATCCTGCGTCGCATAGACGATTTGCGGACGCGGCCTTTCGGGCACCTGCCCGCCCCATGGCGCAGTCAGGGATTTGTCGTCATTGATGACGATTGGCCAGATCTCTGCGTCAAACCGCTTGAGGCTCGCCTCAATGCGGGCGAAAGTCACCGCATGGCAAAGAAACTCGCGCATCACCTCATCCTCCCTTTGCTTCTGGCTAGCCTCATTTCCACCGCGCCGGCAAGCCGGGCCCTCGCCCAGGAGTTGCCGCTCCGCAGCCAGGAATACCTGCGCGATGCCCAGAATCTGGCCGCGATTCTCGGCAAGGCGCATGGCGTTCGCTACACCTGCAAGGGCACTCATGACCAGTATTGGCGCAAGCACATGATCGAACTTCTCACGCTCGAAGCGCCCGAGCGCGGGGCCTTGCGCGATTCGCTGGTGCGTGCCTTCAATAATTCCTTCCAGCGCACAAAGGCGCAGTATCCGCTTTGCACCAAGGAAACCGTAGAGGCCGAGGCTGATTATGCCGCCGAAGGACGCGAGATCGCCGATCGCATGTCGGCCTATTATTTTCCCAAGCCGCGAAGCAATTGACCATGATCAAGGCGCCGGCACGCTGCGCGCGACAATCTTGCGCGCAAAGGAGCCGCCGATGATACGCACCAGCATCGCCGCCATTTCGCTTGCGGGCCTCGCGGGCGCCTGCATGCCGGCCCAGGACCGCGAGACAGGCACCGGTGACGCTGCCCCGACACGCGCAGAACTGATTGGCCAGGGCGAAGTCATGGCCGAGGCACTGTGTGCCCGCTGTCATGCCATCACGCGCGAGGATGAAAGCGCGCATCGCGAAGCGTTACCGTTCCGCGAGATATCGTGGAAATATCCGGTCGAAAGTCTTGCCGAGCCGTTGGCCGAGGGGATCATGGTCGGCCATCCCGACATGCCCGAATGGCAGTTCGAGCCGAATGATATCGACGCAATCCTTGCATATATCGAGAGCATCCAGGTTCCGCGCGAGACTTGAGGAGGGGGTGGCGTGGCCTGGCACTGCTGATCTTTCGCAATCCCGCCCTCATGGTTCGACTTCGCTCACCATGAGGATCGGGCCAGGATTGAACGGGGTCGACCAGTCACAACCTCATGGTGAGCGTCCTTCGACTTCGCTCAGGATGAGGGTCGAACCATGGAAACGCGACCGAACCAGGTGCCGGGCGCCGTTCGTATCGCCCTTCGACTCTGCTCTGTTTGACCTCTATGCTCGCCACAGACAAAAAACGACGGAGCGCCGCCATGAAAACACTTGCCGCCCTGCTTGCCGCCGCCGGCCTTGCCGCCTGCACCATGACGCAGGAAGGCGCGCCGCCGCCATCGGCCCCGGCGAGCGTCGTTTATGAAGCGCCCGGCACCAGCGCCGGTTCCGGAGACCGTCTCGACACGGGCCGCGCGCTCGCCCAGCGCTCATCGGTCATTGCGCCGCGCGCAGCCGCCGCCACGGCCCATCCGCTGGCCACGCAGGTTGCGCTCGACACGATGAAGGCCGGCGGGTCTGCCATGGATGCGGCGATTGCGGCCAACGCCATGCTGGGCCTTGTCGAACCGATCGGCAACGGTATCGGCGGGGACCTGTTCGCCATTGTCTGGGACCCGCGCACCCAGAAGCTCTACGGCTACAATGGCTCCGGCCGCTCGCCCATGGGCGCGACGCTGGCTGACATGCAGGCCGCTGCCGATGCCCATGAGGAGGGCGAGGAAATCCCGCCCTTTGGCGCCGCGCCGGTCAGCGTGCCCGGCACGGTGGAAGCCTGGGGCGTGCTGCATGAGCGGTTCGGGCGGATGCCGCTGGACTATGTGCTGGAGCCGACCATCGACTATGCCCGCAATGGCGCGCCAATCCCCGAAGTGATCGCCTATTACTGGGGCCGCAACGAGACCCGCCTGCGCGCGGCGAGCGAGAGCGGGATGCTGGAGGAGTTCGCCAATGCCGAGGCGACCTTCTTCTCTCCCACGCCTGTCGAGGGCTCGCTCTTCAGGAACCCGGACCTTGCCGACACGCTGGAGCGGATTGCCGAGTTCGGGCCGGGCGATTTCTACACCGGCCAGATCGC